>CACWJV010000157.1 GCA_902761265.1 Oscillospiraceae bacterium
GTTGAGGCTGGTTGTTCCGGTAGGCAAAATGAAACGCCGCTTTTCCGAAGCGCAGCGCAGGAACGGCGTTTCTTCTTTTGCCGTATCCGGATTCTCTCTTTTTTCTGCCGACTTTTTCTCTCTTCTAAAGAGAGAAAAACGGCTGTCTTGGTTGAAAACTGGCGGCCGTTTTGCGGAGTGACCGCCGTGGACAGCAGAGCGAAAAAGCGGCCAGCCTGCCGGCGGCCACTGCTGCGAATCGCGGAATACCGACGGCTTTTCCTATTTCGCTGTGTCCGTCATCTGCATCCCGGTAAACTTTTGTCCCCATGCGTTCGCCCACGCTTCACAATAGAGCTTGTAATACGACACATTGTGCTTTTTGCGCCAGCCGTCCATCACGTTGCACCAGAACGCCGACGGGATTGCGACCACCAGATAATACAGTGGACCGAGCAGCAGACACTGCCAGGTGTGGCCGTATTCGTGAATGCGCGTGTTATACGTCCATTCCTTTTTCGGATGCTGATCCTTCATAAAGATGAACAGCCCGAGCGACAAACCGCCCTGGTTCCACGGCAGATAGGTGATGAACGCATAGCCGAAGCGCTGATAGCGCCGGCCGAGGATCTTGGTGCAGATGAGAAAGATTATGCCGCCGATCAGATTCACCGGCAACCCCCACGTCCATTGGACGAGATAGAAACAGAATCGTTTGAAGTCGTTTTTGAAATTCTTTTCGGGCGCGTCCGGCGCCTTTTTTGTGATATCGATGCGTGTGTCTGCCATCAAAAGCCCTCCTTATTGCTGCAGCGGTTCTTTGGCCTGCTGCCTTTGCGCTTCCAGTTCTTTTTCGTGTTCCTCTAATATTGTATAATTGCCCGCTTCATCCTGCGTCAGCGGGTGCGGTTCGCCGGCGTCGTTGTCTTTGCCGAGCCAGGTGGCCGCATACTTTTGTCCGCTGATCGCCTCCACACGTGTGATCTGCGCCGGCGTCAGCGTCACGCTTCCGTATTTGTGCTTGGTGGCAATCGCCGCGCGGATCATCGTGTGGTCGTCCTTCGTCATTTGGAACCGGCGCAGCAGCCACAGCGAAACGATCGCCGCAACGATCGGGATGATCGCCACACACAGCCGCACGCCGAACACCGCGGACGCCGACTGCTGATAGAGCTGCCCGGTCGCCTTTTCCGCTTCCTTGACGGCGTCGCCTGTGACAAGGCCGAAGCCCTGCAGCGTAAAACCGACCAGCGCCGCCATAACGCCGCTGATGCTCTTTTTGATCAGCGTGCTGAACGTCGCAATCACACCTTCGCGCCGACGGCCGGTAATCACTTCATCCACGTCGGTGAGATCCGGGAAGATGTTGGTCGTGACAAAGCCGAGACCGCTCATGCCGAACGGATAGAGGATCATGCTCAGCATCATGACCAGCAGCCACAGCACGCGAACGCCGCTGTCCGGCTCGCTGTGCTGCATAACCAGACCCAGCGCCAGACCCGCAAGCATCAACGGTGTGACAATCGCGCCGCATTTTTTCTTGCCGTATTTCATCGTCAGCGCATAGTTGAGCGGAAACGCACTCGCCTCCGCCACACCGGCCACAGCGTTGAACAGACCGTAGGAGCTGTACTGGTTCGCAAGGTATTTGATGTAATAGACCTTGGTGTTGCCGTAAAAGCCGGTTGCGAACATGTAGGCGAGGCTCATAAAGAAATATTGGCGGAAGGATTTGTTTTTGAACACCAGCGCGTATTCGCGCAGCACGTAGTTCAGATCGAACGGCTCGAGCTTGTTGCCGAGCGACGACGGCTCCCACGTTTTGCGATAGGTCAACCAGACCGCGACCGCATAGAACGCCGACAAAACCAGCCCGACAACCAGAAACGGCGTTTTGGATTTGGCGCTCAGATCGTTGTTGGAGCCGAAGATCCAAAGGATGGCGACCGTAAAGAGAAACGACGGCACCATGCCCGCGGAGTTGAACAGATAGCCCATGGAGTTGTACTGCGTGCGCAGATCGTAGTCCGGCGCCAGCTCCGGCAGCATCGCCGTATGCGGCACGGCGATGATCGTATACGCCGTTTTATACAGCATATAGACCAGCACATAATAGATAATGGCTGCCGTTGTGTTGCCGGCGGAAAAGCCGAAGCCGTTCCACAAAAGCGTATAGGACAGCGCCAGCAGCGGGATGCCCCACAGCAGATAGCGCCGGTGTTTGCCGGTTTTGTCGCGCGTGCGGTCGGTGATGATGCCCATCGCCGGGTCGGTCACCGCGTCCCAGATCGTCGCGATCATCACGATGACGCCGGCGTATTTCAGCTTGATGTTGACCACGTCCGTCAGGAAGATCGTGAAATACATGCTGATGATGTAGCCCGCGCCGCCCATGAACATATTGGCGTAGCTGTAGTTGATCATCGGCAATATCGCGGTTTTGAAATCGCCTTTCACGCCGATGGCTTTTTTGATCTTTTCGCCCAATGATAGCCCTCCTTTTCCGTCGCCTGTGTGATGGCTTTATTTTAGCATGATGAAGCGCACAAGTCAAGAACGGCGGGTGATTGGCGTGCTTTGGGAAAAGAAATTCTTTGAAAAATGTTGACAGAAGTGCCATCTTTGAGATATAATGACAAAATGCAAGGTATGCCCTTTTGGGTTTTCGCCTTACTGTTCAATAACAAACCGCCTTCTTCGGCGCGGTTTCGTTGAAGATGATTTCAGCAAAAAGGAGGTATATCGCAATGAAAAGAACCTATCAACCGAAGAAACGCCACAGAAAGATGGAGCACGGCTTCCGTAAAAGAATGGCAACCAGCAACGGCCGCAAAGTTCTTGCCCGCAGACGCGCAAAGGGCAGAAAAAGACTGACCTATTGATTTGCCGCTGTCCCAATTTTTGCGTTGAGGGTTGATGCTATGCCGTCTTATGTTTCGCTGAACCTGAACAAGGATTTTCTGCGGCTGTATCACCGGGGCAAGTCCTGCGCCAAACCTGCGCTGGTCGTCTATGCGATGAAAAACCGCACGGGCCTTTGCCGTGTGGGGATTACGACCAGCAAGAAGATCGGCAACGCCGTGCAGCGCAACCGTGCGCGCCGTGTGATCCGCGCTTCGCTGCAGCAGATTTTGCGCGCCGACAGTCTTGCCGGTTGGGATTTCGTCTTCGTTGCGCGCACCAAAACGACCCGTGTCAAAAGCGGGGTTGTTTTGTCTGCCATGGAGGACGCTTTTCGCACGCTGGGGGTGATCGTGTGAAAAAAGCGCTGCTTGCAGCCATCCGGTTTTACCGCCGGCATCTTTCACCGCACCTGCCGCCCATGTGCCGCTATTACCCCACCTGTTCCGTCTATGCGATCGAAGCCATCGAAACCCACGGCGCCCTGCGCGGCACTTTGCTCGCGGTGTGGCGTCTGCTTCGATGCAATCCGCTTTCTCCGGGCGGGTATGACCCCGTTCCGCCGAAGAGAGAAAAGCGCCGATAACGCCGGCTGTCCGGCCCGCGGCATTCAACATTCAACCGCCAATTCTTTACGGAGGTAACGCATGTTCGCATTTTTTTACTCGATCTTCGGTTTCCTGTTCCGTATCCTGTATTCCTTCATCAACAACTACGGACTGGCGCTGCTGATCTTTACGCTGTTTTTCCGGCTCATCATCATGCCGACCAACATCAAACAGCAAAAGAGCTCTGCCACGCAGGTGCGTATGCAGCCCAAACTCAAGCGCATCCGCGAAAAATATCAGGATTACACGCCGCAGGAACGCAATCAGAAGATCCAGGAAGAGACCAACGAGCTGTATCAGCGCGAAGGCTACAACGCCATGGCCGGCTCCTGCATGCCGCTTTTGTTCCAGCTCCCGATTTTGTGGGGCCTGTACGGTGTGGTCCGTGAACCGCTCAAGTATGTTTTGCAGATTCCGAGCGATCTGCTGACGGCTTTGACGAATGTTGCCAAAACCAGCCTGAATCTTTCCACCAGAGGCCTCGCCTATGTTGAAACGGCGCTGATCTCCAACATCGACAAGCTCGTTGTCAAAATTCCCGAAACCGCCGCCAAGTATCCGGCGGAGATCCAAAAAATCCGGGATTTCGATTTCACTGTTTTCGGAATCGATCTCGGCGCAGTCCCCGATTTTGCCACGCTCAAAAGCTTCGGTTCCGCATCGACGCAGGCAAAGATTTTACTCCTCATACCTCTTTTGTCTTTCCTGACGAGCATGATGACGAGCGTTTTGACCCAACTGCGCCAAAAGAAAAACAACCCCAATATGGAAAACGCACAGATGATGGGCTGCATGATGCTGACCATGCCGCTGATGTCGCTTTGGTTCACGTTCCAGTTCCCCGCCGGTATGGGTATGTACTGGATCCTGTCCAACCTGTTTGCGTTCTTCCAAACCTTGCTGCTCGGCCACATCTATGCGCCGAGAAAAACGATCGCCCGCATGATGGTTGACGAAACGATCTATCGCCGTTCCTATGAACAGACGAAAAAGCAGATCGCCGAAACCGCGGCGAACGACTAAGCAGAAAACGAACGTATTATACGGTGGTGATAACGAATGATTCATGAAGTAACCGCGCAGGGCGCAACCATCGAAGAAGCCCTTCAGAACGCCAGAGACGCACTGCACGCGCCTGCAGACGCAGACGTGCATGTGGAACTGATTGCCCAACCGTCCAAAGGACTGCTCGGTCTGTTCGGCAAAAAGAAGGCGGAAGCCCGCGCATATTACGAAACACCGGACGCACCGGTGAAAAAACCGCAGGAGAAAAAACAGCCCCAACCGCAGCAAAAGCCGGCGGAAAAGGCTGCCAAGCCCGCGGACAAACCCCAACCCAAAAAACAACCGCAACAAAAAACAGCCAAAAAACAACAGCCCCAACCGCAGGACGCACCCGCCAAGGAAAAGGCCGCAGCCGCAGAGGAAACGCCGAAGACAGAGATCGATTTGGAAACGAAGCCCGGCGTCAAAGCAGGCGCCGCCTATCTGCTTGAGATGGTCCGCCTGATGGGCGTCCAAAACGCGTCGGTCAAAGCGTTTGTCCACGCGGACAACGAGGTGCTGCTCGAGCTGGACTGCGGCGAAGATTACGGCATTGTGATCGGCCGCCGCGGCGAAACGCTGGATTCCATCCAGTATCTGACCCGCCTGGTCGCCAACAAGCAAAAGAGCGAGGGCGAGTATTCCCGTATCTCGATCAACGTCGGCAACTATCGCGAAAAGAGAAAGAGCACGCTCGCTTCGTTGGCGAAGAAGAACGCCGAAAAAGTACTCAAATACGGCCGCAACTTCACGTTTGAGCCGATGAATCCCTATGAACGCCGCATCATCCACATCCGGGCGGCGGCAGAGGCGGCAACGGCCGCACACGCGGCGGCAGACCCGGCGGCAGAGGCGGCCGCGGCAACGGCAGACCCAGCCAGACTGTGGCAGCGCCGACCCGGGCCCCAAAAACCGACGCAGGCGCCGCAGGCGTTTCGCTCTACGGCAAAATCAACTAACTAACACTTGGCAAAAGACATCGTTGCGGCGGTGTCTTTTTTCTGTATTAGAAAATCCGTTCGGCGGAGTCACCAATTTGTGTCCGTGTGTTTTCAGCAACATCACGGAAAATATTTTTGTGACATTTTGTTTACAATAAATTCACAATTTCGCATGGATTGTATGACACTTTGGGTGTTTATTTGTTGGGATAGAGTTTCGCTCTGTCCAATGAAGCAAAGGAGTTCAATGTTATGAAAAAATTGATTTCTGTGGTTCTCGCACTGCTGATGCTGGCCGGCTGCGTACAGATCGCGCTGGCTGCCGAAGCGCCGAACGG
>CACWJV010000158.1 GCA_902761265.1 Oscillospiraceae bacterium
TGGAGCTAGTAGTCGGACTCGAACCGACGACCTGCGCATTACGAATGCGCTGCTCTACCAACTGAGCCATACTAGCATGTCAACATCTCGCTGACAGGATTGAATTATATCATAAAACTTTGCGCTTGTAAAGAGGTTCCCGCGAAATTTTTCTTTCCCCGCGGATAATTACCCTTCGCACGCCTTTTGCTGGCGCACGTCGCGGCCGTAAAACTGCAGGAGATCGCAGTTGCCGAGAATGCGCGACATCAGCCGTTGGGAATACTTGGCCTCGAGCTCCTGCGCCGTCAGGTTGGTGGAAAAAATCGTGGGCAGGCCGTCGTTCATCCGCTCGTTGACCAGCCGGTACAGCGCGGACACGGTGAACGATGTCGCCATCTCTGTGCCCAGATCGTCAATCACCAGCAGGTCGCTGCGGTACAGATCCTCCTGCAATGCGTTGTCGCGGTTGTTGCGGTCAAAATGATCCTTTTCCAACCGGTCAAGGATCCCCTGGGCGCTGTCGTAATAGACGTTGAACCCGCGGTCGATCACACGGTTGACCACGGCGAGCGACAGATGCGTTTTGCCAAGACCCGTTTTGCCCATCATTAAAAGACTTTTCGACTGCAAAGAAAACGTATCGGCGTAAGACTTCAGATAGTCGCAGATGCGGCGCATGATCTCGCGGTGGCTGCGGCCGAGCGCCGGGTCGGGTGTGTCGCTGTAATAGCGCAGGGAAAACGTGTCGAATGTACACTTTTTCAGTTGCGCGGCGCCTTTGATGCTTTCCTTCGCCGTTTGGCGGATCAAATCGAGATAGCAGGTGCAGTAGTAGTTGCCGTGGGTACCGGTATCTTTGCAGATCGGGCAGGTATACACGTTGTCGAGATAGTCCGGCGCATAGCCCATTGCCTGCAGCAGCTTTGCGCGCTGCTGCTGTGCGTCCAGATTGCGCTGCGAGAGCGCGGCGATCTTTTGCTCCACCTGCTCACCGCGATAGGCAACCTTGATCAGTTCGGCGCCGCAGGCCGCCATTTCGCGTTCCGTTTCCGCAATGGCCGGACACTGCGCGATAATTTCAGCATGGCGCTGCTGCCCGAGCCGCTCCGCCTGTGCGCGGCGCTGATCGAGCGCTTCCTTCGCCTGTTGATAGACGCTTCGTTTGTAGGCCATAATGACGCCTCCTTTCGTTATTGTTTCGGCTGCTGGAGATCCTCCAGCCCGATGGCGCGTTTGCTGAACGCCTGCAAATCATAGGACGCGTCGGAAGAAAAGACGCTCTCAGGTTTCCCTGCACGCGCCGGCTTCGGTTCATTTTTACCAAACCGTTTGGCGCTCCACTGTTCCTGTGCGCGCCGGGCGTCGGCCGGCGTTTTGACGCCGCCTTTTTGCCACGAAAGCAACACGCGGTCCATATATTCGAGACTCAGCTTGTTTGTGTTGTCGATGCAGATCTCATACGCCAGCGCGATCATCTCGTCGGAAAAGCCCATGTCGCGGCTCCAACTGAGCAAAAAGCGTTTTTGCTTGGCGGTCGGGTTGCGGTTTTTGGCGCCGGTTACGTCGCGGAAATTGGTCCACACCGTGTCGGTCGTGTGCTGTTCGCGGATGTATTCCTCGGCGCTTTCCAGCGAATCAATCTCTTTTTCGCTCCACTCTTTGCCGATAGAGGCGATATATTTATAGCCGGTCTTGCCCTTGGATTTCGCATATTCCAACAGCATAAGAATCACTTCGACCGGAAGATCGTAGGTGTCGTGCAGCATGATGAGGATCGACTGGCCCTCATAGCCGATGGTTTTGCCGAGCTTTTGCTGCGCTTCCTGAAACAGCACCTTGAAATCTTCGCATTCCTGCAGGCGGATCGCAATCTGTTCGTGGGTCGGACGCGACAGCGGCAAATCCGGCGCGGTCTTTTTTTCGGGCACCGGTTCCGCCGGTTTTATGGCGGCAGGTGCGGCCGGCTGCTGCGGCGCCGGATGCGGTTCGGGCAGCGGTTTCGCCGTTTCGCCGGCAGGCAGCAAAATGCCCTGCTGCTGCCAGAACACCATCGCGTCCGCCACGTCGGCCGCGTCGCGCTTAAGGGCTTTGGCGATCTCGTCAACCGACAAAGCTTCGCCGCGGCACAACATCAGCAGCAGCGCTTTGAGCGCTGTGGGCGACGCCAGCAGCAAATTGTCCTCCACCACGGCTTTCGGCACGGCAAAAATCGACGCGTATGCCGCCGGGTTGATTTGATAGTCCATGTCTTTTTCCTTCGTTTATTTGTTATTGACCATATGGCGATACAGCGCGCAGACGTCTGCGCAGTCGCCGTTGGCCACGAGCTGCCCCTGGGTCAGAATCATCGCCTTGTTGCAGATGCGCTCCACGTTGTCGGTGCTGTGGGACACAAACAGCACGGTTACGCCGTCGCTCATCAGGCTTTCCAGCCGCCGTTCGCTCTTTTCGCGAAACGCCGCGTCGCCGACCGACAACACTTCGTCCAAAATCAGCACCTCGGGTTTCACCGAGGTCGCGATGGCAAAGCCGAGACGCGAGCGCATACCGGACGAATAACTCTTGATGGGCGCATCGATGAAATCGCCCAGCTCCGAAAACTCCACAATCTCGTCATACTTTTCCTGAATAAACTTGCGGGAAAAGCCCATGGTTGCGGCATAGAGGAACACATTTTCGCGGCCGCTGTAGTTGGAATCGAAGCCGGCGCCGAGCTCCAGCATCGGCGCAATCACGCCTTCTGTGTGCACGCTGCCCTGCGTCGGTTTGAGCACACCGGCAATGGTCTTGAGCAGCGTGCTCTTGCCCGCGCCGTTAAAACCGAGCACACCCATGCGGTCGCCTTTTTTCAGTTTGAACGACACGTCCTTGAGCGCCCAGAACTCCACATAGTGCAGATCATGCTTGACCAGACGGATGAAATATTCCTTGGCGTTGTCCACGCCCTCTTTGTTGATGTTGAAGCGCATGCTGACATGATCCGCTTCAATGGCGTATTTGCCCACTGCGTTTCACTCCTTAAATATGCAGAATAAACTTGTCCTGATTCCGGTAGAACAGCCAGAACCCGATGAGCAGCATTGCGACGGCAAAGGCTGCGGTGTAATACATCAGCACCATGTCCCAGTTCTGCGTAAACTCATGCCCCCACATAACGGCGGCGCGGAAGTTGCCCACAAGGCCGTACAGCGGATTCATTTTCAGCACCCGCAACTGGATGCTGCCCTCCACGAAATTCAGTCTGCTCGGGTGATAGACGATCGGGGTCAGATAGAACAGCAGCAGCATGAACACATCGTACAGGTTTTCCACATCTTTGAAAAAGACCGAAATCGTTGCGAGAATCATCCCGACGCCGAGCGAAAGCACCAGTGTGATGAGAATCGGGATAATGGTATAGATCACGCGCCAGGTCACGTCAACGGTATCTTTACCGCGCAGGTTAAAGAACGCGATCACAACGACCAGCACCGACAGCGAGATCAAAAATGTGACAAAGGACGAAAGCACCGCGGACAGCGGATAGATGTATTTCGGCACATAGACCTTTTTGATCATGGACGCCTGCCGCCGGATCGACGTCATGGCGCGCTTGGTCGCTGTGGTATAAAACTGATACAACAGCCGGCCGCAAAGCAGATAGACCGGGTAGTTGCCGGTTTTGCTGTTGCCACGGCCAAACACGTTCATAAATACGAACGCCAGCACGATCATTGTGAGCAGCGGCTGCAGAAAGGTCCAGAACATACCCAGCACCGAGTTGCGGTACTGCAGCTTGATATCCTTGTCAACCAGCTCCTTGAGCAGGAAGCGGTATTTCATGAAATTATCGATATGCGGCCTGAAAGCTGCTTTGATCCGGTTCAATGCGGTTCCTCCTTCGTCTGCCGGCAGGAAAACCGGCGCCGATATTTGGGGATATATTATAGCACACTCGGGTCTTCTTGGCAAGACATCCAGCGGCTTTTCTCCGATTTGTTGCCCCGTGCGCATAGAAGGGCGCAAAACTGCCCACACTATCAGCAACCAGGAACGGAAAGGAATGTGTGTTTTATGAATGATGCAAGCATCGGACTGCTGCAGGCCTGCGACAGCGGCGCCAAAACCGGGCTCAACTCGATCCGCGCCGTACTCGACAAGGTGCAGGATACCGAACTGCTGCGATTGCTGACCCACGCGATGGAAACCCACGAAAAGATCGGCAAAGAAATCATGGCCATGCTGGAAACCGCCCAACAGGAGGGGCGCGATCCGTCGGCGATGGCGCGCATCGGCGCATGGTTCAAGATCAACATGGAGCTGCTGATTCAGCCGACCGACGACACCGTCGCCGCACTGATCACAGACGGCTGCAACATGGGCGTCAAGCAGATCTCGGTCTATTTTAACCGCTACCCCGACGCCGATCCAAAGGTGCGTGCCATTGCGGATCGTCTGCGTATCGAGGAGGAGCAGCTTGCCAAACAACTGCGGCTGTATCTTTAAAGAAGCCGCACCAGCAAACAGTCGTGGGCATCGAGCGCGGCGGAAAGTACGCCGCCTGCAACCGTACCTTCGGCCTTTGTCCAAAGCTCGCGCGTCTGATAATCTTTTGAAAAACCGTATGGTGTCAGATCGACCGATACGGTTCTTTTTTCGTCCGCAAGATTAAACAGCGCCAGCGTGTCGCGGCCGAGCGCATCTTTACACGCCCAGAGCGCCGTGTGGCGGTCGCGCAGCAACTGCCGGTTGTCTGTGGAATCCCGGTCGAGCGAGAGCACGTCGTCGTTGGTGATGAGCGACAGATCCCACGGCGTGTTGTCGCGCAGTTCGCCGCCGAGCATCAGCGGCGAGCGGAACATGCACCAAAGGGTCAGCATCGTGCGCTGTTCGGCGGGCGTAAAATTGGTCGGACGGTCCTTTGCGCCGGCATAGCTCGCGTTTTTGCAAAGACGGCCGAGCGGCAGCATATCGCAGTCCGGCCAGCAGCCGACGGCGCGGAACGGGTTCCACAACTCGCATTTTTCAAACATCGCGTACAGCTTGTCCCAGTGATCCCAAAAATCGCCGGTCATACGCCACATATTCGCGTGCTGCGACAGGTGAAACGCATCCTGTGTACGCGCCGGGCCGGGCGACAGGCTGAGCACCATCTCCCGCCCGCAGCGGTCGATGGCGCGGCGGATCAGTTCGATCTCGCCTTTGGCGGAATAGGGATTGTCCGGCCGGAACTCTGTTACGGCGATATCATCTACTTTTACAAAATCGACGCCCCAGGAGGCATAGAGCTGAAACAGGCTGTCATAATACGCCTGTGCGCCGTCCTTTGCCGGATCGACGCCGTACATGTC
>CACWJV010000159.1 GCA_902761265.1 Oscillospiraceae bacterium
ATGGTCGTGACCGTTGAACATCGCCTTGGTGGAACCCAGTGCGCACATGGTTTCAAACAGATCGTCTTCCCCGTACCCGCAGCAGACCTGTCTGCCCGTTTCGCCGATCAGACCCTCGGTGTATTGGAAATCAGCCGTGTCCCGATAGCCGTTGTTTTTAAATTCGTTCCACGCGTCATCCATCTCCACCAGCGGGATATGGAAAAACGCCAGAGATTTCACCGTTTCTGCGTTTGGGTCAATGCGCCGGTTTTCTTCGTTCATGCGGCTGATTTCGGACGCATACCACGCCACCTGATTCGGGTGGATATTGTCATACGTCCCCTTGATGCTTTCGATGATGTTGTCTTTCACATAGGCCTGGGAGTCGAGCAGGATCAGCGCCTGTGTGATCAGACCCTTTGTGTTTTTCACTTCGATGGTGTGATTGCCGTAGCCGTCAACTGCTTCGGGTCCCGCCTGAAACAGACAGTATTTGTAGTTTTCATTCTCATAGAATTCCGCAATGGCTTCTCTGTCAAAATAGGAATACGCCTCTGCGTCGTGATTGCCGAAGGTCACGTCCCAGTAAACGCCGAGCGTTTCCATCAGCTCGGCAAACGCCCGGATGCCGCTGTGGTTGTTGAAAGTGCCCGCCCGGTAGGGGATGGCAAAGGTGATATCGCCCGTTGCGATCACAAGATCGGGTTTTTCTCTTGTCACCATCGCCGCAACGGCACGAAGGGATTTTTCATCCACGCCTTTTGACAAAAAACCGCCCCCGATGTGAATATCGGTCAGTTGCATCACCCGGAAATCACGGTCGGTGGTGAAATACCGGTTGCCGTTTTCGTCTTTTTCCGGCACGAGCTGGTTTTCCATTTCAACTTTTTCGTATGCGTGGGCTGTCTTTAAAAGATTCTGTACGGCAAAGAAGTTCAGACCGGTGACGACAAGCACAATCACCGCAAGGGCGATGACGGCAATCAACAACCGCCGGGTTGCCTTTTTGTGTTTTCCTCCCGCCATAATGCGTCACTCCCTTTTTGCTTCAGCGTATCAGGCTTTTCTTTATTATAATCGGATGACAGGAAAAAGTCAAAACCGTTTTTACTTTTGGCGGCTTTGCGGCCGTTTCCCCCTTGACGGGATATTTCAACAGCAAACCGGCCGCAACCCGGGCGGGCCGCGGCCGGCGGTTTTTGAAAGCGCCGGGGGTGTTTATACACGCGCTCAATCGGCTTTGAGCCGGATCTCCACACGGTTCGGCTCCGCGTTTGCGGGATCATACTTGTAGCAAATCTCCTGCGCGGCGCTTTGCAGCACGAGCATCGACAGCTCGTTTTCCGTTTCCCTCGGGTCAAACCGTTCGCCGACGTAGGTGACGGTGACGGCGGTGGTCTGTGCTTTGTCGGCGTGCTCGATCGAAAGATGCATCTGCGGCGCTGCGAAACGCGGCAGCAAAATCTGTTGCACCAGCTCTTCGACCACCAGACGCAAACGGTATTTGTCTTTGGGCGCCATATCGTTTTGCAAACAATAGCGGTCGATTTCGGCGCCGGCACCGATAAAGTCAAAGTCGCGGCTTCCGATCTCGAATTCGAGCACCCGCAGCTTGCGGATAAACCGCCGGGTCAGTTCCCGTTGCGGATGGTCAAAAATCTGCTGCGGCGATCCGTCCTCATAGATGCCGCCCTGGTCCATATAGAACACGCGGTTGCTGATGGCGCGGGCAAAGTTCATTTCGTGGGTGACGATCATCATCGTTTTGCCGGTGCGCGTCAGGTCGCGGATCACCGATTGCACTTCGCCCACCATCGTGGGGTCGAGCGCGCTCGTCGGTTCGTCGAACAATATCACGTCGGGATCCATCGCCAGCGTCCGCGCAATCGCCACGCGCTGCTTTTGGCCGCCGGAAAGCTGATCGGGATATTGGAACTCCCGGCCGGAAAGCCCGACGCGCCGCAACAGCGCGACGCCGGTATCGTAGGCTTCCTGTTTGGTTTTTTTCAAAATATCCATCGGCGCGAGCATCAGATTTTCAATCACAGTCAGATGGCCGAACAGATGGAACGATTGGAACACCATGCCCATTCTGCGGCGGGCGCGGGTCAGGTCGTATTTTTTGGCGGTGATGTCCTCGCCGTCCAGCAAAATCTGCCCGCCGGTGGGCCGCTCCAGCATATTGATGCAGCGCAGAAGCGTTGACTTTCCGGTACCCGACGGCCCGATCACGGAGATGATGTCGCCGTCGTTGATGACTGCGTTCACATCTTTGAGCGGCGCGGCGTTTTCATATTTTTTCTCGAGATGGACAAGTTCAATCATCGGTCTGCACCCCCTTGAGAATTTTTGCGGGCGTTCTGCGGCGCGGATCGATGCGTGCTTCGATCCGTTTCACAAAAAAGGTCAGCACCGCCGCCAGGATAAAGTAGATCACCGCCACGGCGATCAACGGGAAAAAGGCTTCATAGGTGCGGCTGCGCACGATGTCGCCGATTTTTGTCAAATCCTGTACGGGGAGATAGCCCACGATGGCGGTCGCTTTGATCAGCGCCGTAATCTCGCCCTTATACGCCGGCATAAAGTGCGGCATCGCCTGCGGCAAAATGACGCGGAAAAAGGTTTTGCGGTTGGTGTAGCCCAGCGAATAGGCCGCCTCAAGCTGACCGGGATCCACCGCGGCTACGCCGGCGCGCATCATCGCATAGACCGCCGCGCCGAAAACGAGCGAAAACCCGATCACGGACACCGCCGCGCCCGAGATTGCGACTTTGCCGAAGACGATATAGTAAAGGATCATCAGCAGCACCACGACCGGCATTCCATGGACCAGCCAAACGCAAAAACGCGTGATCGCGGTTGCCGCCGGGTTGCCGTTGCGACACAGCATAAACAGCGCAAAGCCGAGCAGCGTGCCGAACAGGATCGACAGCACCGTGATCAGCATGGTCGTGCCGATGCCCTGCAAAAACAGCATCCAGCGGTTTTCGCGCAAAAAGGTCTTTGCAAAACTGTCGCGGATCCCGGCAAAAAACGAGCCGTCCGCCCCCTTGTCGCCCTGCACTACGAAGACCACGCCCTCGGTGTAATACGAGTCGGAAAAGTCCACGCGCTCCTGCCGCTCCTCGGTGATGGCAAGACACGAGGCGGCAAAATCGCATTTGCCGCTTTGTACGGCGGCGAGGATGCCGTCGAAGTTCATCTGCTCCACCTGCAAGTTGTAGCCGTTTTCCGCGGCAAAGCGGGCGGCAAGCTCCACTTCGAAGCCGACGATGCGTTGGTCGCGCACATAGGCAAACGGAATCTGGATGGCTGCGGTCGCCATGCGCAGCGTCCCGTTTTCGGCGGGCAGCGACGTGTAGTTGACCAACGTCTTTTCCGCTTCGTTTTCATTGAACCATTTTTCGCGCAGCGCTTCGATTTCGCCGTCTTTCAGCAGCCGCTGCACAAAGGCGTTGAACTGCGATCTCAGCGCCTTGCCGCGGTCGTTCTTTGCAAAGGCGAAGCCCAGACTGCCGTCGAGCAGATGCTCGTCCAACCAGGTGAGCGTTTCGTCCTCGTAGCGCATGAAGGTAGCTGTGGACGCCGGTAAGACGAACGCGTCGATCTTTCCGGACTTGAGCGCCGGAGGCATATCCGCAAGACCCTTGAAATAGACGATCTGCGCGTCCGGCAACCGTTTTGTAACGAGCGCATCATGGATCGCGCCGGTCATCACACCGATCCGTTTGCCGGAAAGCGCGTCCACATTTTCAATGACAGCCGCCGCGGCCGCGGGCGCCAGATCTTTTGCGCGGACAGCCAGCACGATGCCGCCGTGGCTTGTCGGGTCGGAAAACAAAACCTGCTCCTCGCGCTCGGGCGTCACGTTCATATCGGTGGAAAAATCGTATTTGCCCGACTGCAGCGCCGGAATGCGGCCGGCAAAATCAACGTCGCCGAACACCGGCGTATAACCGCTGCTGCGGCAAAAGCGCACCACGAGGTCGATATCATAGCCGACGTTTTTGCCGTCTTTGATGTAGGAAAACGGCATATCCGTGGAGGTCGTCACAACCCGGAGCGTGCCCTTTTCGCCGCTAAGACCGGACAGATCCACCGTTTTTCTCTTTTCGTCTGTGCCGAACCAAATCTCGTCGAGTTCCTCCATCGTGCCGTCTTTCCAGCTTTTTTTGAGAAACGCGTTGAACTCTTTGCAAAGCGCGGCGCTTTGCGGGTCGTTTTTGCGAAACGCGAAGCTGTAGTTGTTTTCGGTGATGTTGTCGTGGATATAGTCGACCGCCGGCTGTTCATTATGCAGCGATTTCATGCCGGGCTCGTCGCCGAGAAAAGCGTCGATTTTGCCGCTTTCCAACGCGGTGACACAGTCGGGATAGGCGTCAAACAGCAGATGTTCGCTGTCTGGAAAGTATTGCTTGGCCGCGTCCTCCATCAGCGGGCCGACCAGTACGCCGATCTTTTTGCCGTTATAATCCTGCCAGCGAACGGTACGGTCCGTCCCCGCTGCAAACGTCTGCAGCGGCAAAGCCGCCGTCAGCAGCAGCAACAACAGACAGCAAAACGCCGGGATACGGTTGCGGATGGTTTGTCTGTGCATGTGTGCATCCTCCTTTTCGAGCCGGGTTGCGTGTCTCCGGTTCCGGTGCCGGGTATGATGTTTTATTATAGCATAAACCGGTGACAAATGGGATACCCATAAAAAAATTTAATCGGGCAACGCTTTGCCGGCGCTTTACCGGGTGATCCGGCCGCAATATGTGTTTTGTCCGCAGTCGAAACAGCGCGCGGAAAGCGGACCGATGCAAGCTTATAAAACGCTCAAAAGCCTTTGGCCGTGGCCGCAGTTTTTCTTTGCCAATCTCGGAATCGTTTACGGTCTGACCCCCGCGGCGGACGGCAAAATGATCGTGAGCGAGACCCCGTAACCTGTATTGCGTACGACGGCAGCTACAACTGCTGAGGGCAGTCCGCCAGTTTTGGCAGTAAAAGAACAAAGCCTCCGGATTCACCGGGGGCTTTGTTTCATGCAGATTTTGCGTTTCGCTCAGGAATCGAAGAACTGCCGGCCGTCGTCTGTCACAAGCCGTTCGGCCTTCGGATATTCGAAGATTGCGCTGTTTCGGGCGTTGGCTTCAAGATAATCGGCAAATTCTTTTGCGTACCATTTTGCCATCAAAAGGTTGTGCATCAGATAAGTTCCGCAGTTGACGGCGGTGGCGCCGGGCACCTCCTGTGCGTCGTCCACAGACCGGAAGGCGCGCAGCAGCAGA
>CACWJV010000160.1 GCA_902761265.1 Oscillospiraceae bacterium
CCATTTCCATTCCGCGCGCCAAAACGCCCGAGAGCGTCGGCGTCGATTCCAAAGAAGTCCGCGCGTTTATCGACCATTGCATGGAGAAAGGCAAAGAACTGCACTCCATCATCGTTTTGCGCCACGGACAGGTGGCCGTGGAGGCCTATCGCGACCCCTACGGTCCCGACCACGCCCACGCGTTGTATTCCGTGAGCAAAAGCTTCACCTCCACCGCCATCGGCTTTGCCATCGCCGAGGGCTATATCGCGCTGGACACGAAGTTTGTGGACATTTTTCCAGAAGCCCGCGGCGAAAAGGAAAACCCGAATCTGGAAAAGCTGACGGTCGAAGATTTGTTGACCATGCGCTCCGGGTTGTCCGTAACGCCGATGATGGATAAAACGAAAGACCGCTGGTTCCACGATATCATCCATTCCACGTTCGTTGCCGAGCCGGGCACGGAATTCTTTTATATCAGCGAAAACATGTATCTGCTTTGCTGCATCATCCACAAAAAGACCGGCATGAGTGTGGTCGACTATCTGATGCCGCGCCTGTTTGAACCGTTGGGCATCGAGCGCCCGTTTTGGGAAACCGATCCGCGCGGGATCGAAGCCGGCGGCTGGGGATTGATGCTAAAGCCCATGGACCTCGCAAAGTTCATGCTGACCTATCAGCAGGGCGGCAAATTTGACGGCAAACAGATCTTACCTGCGGGCTGGGCCGAAACCGCCACAGCGTTTCACACCAAAAGCAAAAACGCCCAAAACCAGTACGACTCCTCCATGGGCTACGGCTACTGCTTTTGGCGCAACGGCGGCTACAAAAACAGCTATCGCGCCGACGGCATGTTCAGCCAGTTCGGCATCAATTTTGAAGACCTCGACGCCTGCCTGATTATCAACGCGGGCGAAGTGAACGAGCAGGGGATGCGCGACGTGATTTGGGAGCATTTCCCGAAAGCGTTTATCGACGACGATCCCGACGCCGTGCCGGTCGCTATCGCGATCCCGCCCTATGAAAAGCTGCCGGCCCGTCCGCGTGCGACAATGGAGCGCAGGCTGCTGGGCAAAAAAATCACCTTCAACAAGCCGCTGCTGCTCAACGTGATCGGCTATCCCGTGTCCGTGGCGCCGCTGACGCTGACGTTTATGGGCAAGGATAAAGCCGGCAATATCACCAACGTCAAGTTTGAGCCGCAGGAAGGCACGCTGAAAATGACCTGGTCGGAGGGCGGCGAAATCAACAGCGTGCATATCGGCATGGACGGCGAATACCGCTGGGACAACATGACGCTCGGCCAGATGCCGCTGACGGCCTGCTCGATCGGCTGCTGGAACAACGAAACGGAGCTCGAGATCCTCATCCGCCCGATCGAATCGGTCGCGGCGCGGCGGCTGATTTTCCGCTTCAACGGTGACCGCGTCACGCTCAAACCCTCGGCCATGCCGTCGACGGCGGTCATGGTGGAAAACCTTGCCAACTCGGTCAAGAATGTATTTAAATCCGATCTTTTGGCAAAGCCGATCGAATCGCTTTTGCCTTATGTCACGCCGCTGGTGGATATGGTCCACTTCGGCAAGCTGAAATAAGAAAACGAAAGGAGAACCGACATGTTCTGGAAGATTCTTTTCATACTCGTTGTTGCGGCGGAGTTTGTAACAGTGCCGCTGTTTCTCAAGTATTCGTGGCCGAAAAAATGCTGGAAAAGCTTCGGCGTCAAAATGATTTGCTCGGCGCTGTTCTTTTTGGCCGGCCTTTTGGCGGTCAAGATTTCCGGCAACCACACGCCCTATGCGCATCTGATTCTATGGGGTCTTGCGCTCGGTTGGGCGGGCGATCTGTTTTTGCATCTCATCACCGACAAGATCTGGGTATTCGGGATCGGGCTGTTTGCGTTTTTGGGTGGACACATCTTCTATATCCTTGCGTTCCAGCGTGCCATCCGCGACACTTATCCGCAGTACGGCTTTTTCCGCTGGTATGAGATTCCGATCATCCTCATCATTGTCGGGCTGTTTGCGCTGTATGCATGGAAAAAGCAGATCAAGGCAAAGCTTTACATGGTCATCCCCGTGGCGCTGTATGCGCTGACGATCGTGACGATGGCAGAAAAGGCGATCCGCTACTGCTGCGGCCAGTGGTGGTGGGGCTTGCACGACCATATCCCGCTGCTGTTTCTTACCGTCGGGCTCGGCGCGGTGCTGTTTGTGGTGTCCGACGCCACGCTCGGTTTGATCCTGTTTGGCGGACAGGAAAAGAACCGCCCGCTCAAATGGGTCAACATCGGCACTTATTTTGCCGCGCAGATTCTTTTGGCAAGCAGTATTTTCTTCATTGCGGTCAGATAAAAAAGTTTTGAAAACCCCTTGACAATCGTGCATCGGATGTGTATAATATCACATGTTCGTTGCGGATTTGTGTAAGGGTAGCACAGCAGACTCTGACTCTGTATGTCTGGGTTCGAATCCTAGATCCGCAGCCATGAAAGAAACCTCTTTTGTCTACCAAGACAAGAGAGTTTTTTTCCTGCATTTTTGGCAAAAATCAGGCAAAATCAAGCAAAACAGGGCTTCGAAACGGTCGATTGGCTGTTTCGAGGCACGATTTTTTGTTTCCGGCGACAGGAACAGCCCGAAAAAGCTGGTGTACTTTTTGCGTTTCTTGGCTGGACACCTTCGAGGAAAACGTCCGCAGCGGCAACATCATGGATGCCAACGATGCCATGGTCATGAAGGCACTGGTCGACGAGATCATCGTAAACGACACCGGCATCGAGATCCACTGCAAATGCGGCGTAACCATCGAGCAGGAATACATCAAATAAAGGGAGCCCTCGATCACCGGCAGCAGCACCGATGGTCGAGGGCTTTTTTGCGTAACGGAGTAACGGAACCGTTACTCGTCGAGACAACTGATTGAAAAGACGCACAGGATGTGCTATAATCAATCAAAAGGTGTTGAAAGAATACGGCGGATCGATTCGCAGAACTCATAGCATGAGAGTATCAAAAACAAATTCAATTAGTTGCTGCCTCGATCGCATTTCCGAGTTCGGTTCTTACCTGAGCAAACAATGCGTCGGAAAGCGTATAATGCTTCAAATCAGTCGAAAGGCGTGCGATTGTCTGATCGACATAATCCTTGCCGAGAAGCTGTTCAGCAAGGGTCAGATACTCGTAATCCTCGATACCGTTTGTGACCGCTTCGAGCCGAAGGCTGGAAACGGGCGTGTCAAGTCCAAGATGATATCCGTCGTATAACAGCGACCCGTCTCCGAATGTGTCCGCATTTGTCCACGGTGTTGTCCGGGCACTGGACCACGGGTCTCCGCCCACTTCATTCCAATAGGTCGTGCTCCAATAGAGGAAACCGGTCACTTTCATCTGCTTTTGCTGCCAGAACAACAGGCGGTGGCGGATGCCCTCCTGTTGGGTGAACAGGTTGCAATAGCCGGAATTCGGACCGGGACCGGCACAGACATACCACCAGAGCTTGTCGCCGTTCGCCTGGCGCTCATAGGCGCGTGCGGCGAATCCGGCTTCATCGAACAACGGCGTCTCCGGGCACATGATGTTGCTCTTGCCATCCTGAAGATCAATGGCGTGTTTGATTTCGCCGTCAATTTCTCCGGTGTTGACATAAAACGGCGTCACCATGTTATAGTCGGGATAGACGGAAGCCAGCCTTGCGCAGACCCTGTCATACTCTTCGTAAGCCTCTTTGGATGCCGGTTCATCGACCGGGTAGAAAAATGACTTTTCAGACCAAACAGGATTCGACTCCACCTTTGCAGCATAACTGCGAAGCGCATCGTCATCCTCTGCATACGGCACCCCGAAAGAGGTGCAGCGGGGGTCGCTCATGTAGGCGTCTGCTTCATCAGAAAGAATATCGACGGGCATTTCGAAAGCGGAGATCTTGTGTTCAAGCAGGAACTCATAATAGGCAGCGTAAAGCGCTTTTCCCTTGTCGGAGTCAGCAGCAACATGATGCGCTTTTGCAATATTGCCTCTGCCGAGGCCCATGGCGGTATCCATGGAAGGGGCGTCGGGAAGTGTGAAGTTCCAGACATGCGCAGTTACCTCGGCCTGCAGCGTTTCAGTTCCGCCGTAGTCCAGCGTCAGCTTTGCGGTATAATCCCCGGGAACGGTATTTTTCGACGTCTTTATGCCGATAAAGAACGGATGATTTTTCTGCGCTGTCATTTGAAACGTATAAGGTTGCCCCACAGAAACGGGGATCAGCGCATCAGGGCAGACGTTACTGCCCTTTGTCTTAACAAAGTATCCCTCACAGAATACCGTGTCGATCCGGTCGCCGTTTGCGTTTTTAAACTCGGTCAGCGTCACTTTTGCGCCGTTGATGTTTTCCGATGCTTTGAAAGAGACCTGACAATACTCGGACTCGTTCTTTGCAGTGAACATCGTGTAGGACTTCGCTGCGCCTGCGTCTTTGTCCTGCTGAATCTTCACGGTTGCGTCGCTGAACGCATAGCTGATCACCACAGCGGGTGTAACCGGATCCGTTGGCTTTGGCGGGTTGGGTGTTGACGCGCCGCCGAAAAGCCCGACGATAAACAGCCATATTGCCTGGAAAAAAGCAATAATTTTTTGAAAGAAAGACACGCAAATACCTCCTTTGAAAAATGCATGAAGCTTAAACCTTCTCTATAATCTATTATATAAAATAACCGTTTTCATGTCAACATAAATCGTCAGGTCAAATGACAGAAAAAAAGTGGTGAAAAATTATGACGAAGAAATTCGCAGACCTCACAGCATTCATTCCGAGAATAAAGGACGACTCCTTTGGCGAATGGTTTATTGACCGGGAGAACGACGGTACACCAGAACACCCAAAGCAAATGCCATTTGTCAATTACACCAGAGTGGTCGATCAATTCATAAATACGCTGTACGCATACTGCGAGGCACACCCGGAGTATGAGCACACAAAATACGGACACACGTTGGAGAGCCTCGGCATTGAGTGGGGATCAACGTCCATGGAGCAGGCCGACGTCAGCGACATGGAAGCAAAGGGTGTGATCGCGCTGCTCATTGGAGCCGTCCGTGCAGAACGTTTCTGCGACGGAGCATTGCTGGCGTTCTTCCAAGAGGGTTGCATCCTTCGCTGGTTGGAACGGCTGGCCGAGATAGACAGCCAGACATAAAGCGGCAATCCCGGTGGCGGCAATCGGTACCATTTTGCGTTTTTTAGCTTAAATCGGTACCTTTTGGGTAGTCTTTTACATAATAACAGAAACGTCTTTTGTCTACCACGGCAAAAGGCGTTTTTTTCTGCATTTTAGGCAAAAATTGGGCAAAATCAAGAAAAATCGGGCTTCGAAGCGGTCAATCGGTTGCTCCGGAGCCCTATTGCTACTCGTTCCCAACGGCAGGCACGGCGCGATGAACTGTAATCAAAAGCACCAGCGGCCTGAAGAGGCTGCTGGTTTGTATCGCTTTAGGCTTGTTGCCTCGGAAATGTATCACCCGGGCGCGCTCTCACCTAACAGTACGTTGTCTGTGCTTCCGTTTACCTGCCTTTCGTTTTTCGGAAAACGAATAAACATGACAAAAAACCATTGAAATGTATTCTTGGAT
>CACWJV010000161.1 GCA_902761265.1 Oscillospiraceae bacterium
CGTGATCGGCACAGCCGCGCCCTCGCCGGCAAACTCCGCCAGCGGCCCGTACAGGCCGACGCCGCCGAGCACCACGCCGCACACGACAAACAGCACCAGGATCTTCCCCGGCGTGAGGGATGTGCGGTCGATGAGAATCTGCCCGCAAAGGCAGATCAGCCCGCCGACGAGAAACGCTTTGCCGAGTGTGAGCAAAAGCGTCATCCGATCACCCGCCTGACTGCGCGCCGCAGCGCTTTTTGACTGCCCTTTTTCTTAAACAGCAGCGTGAGCGTGCCGCCGCACAGCAGCACGAAAATGGCAACGGTCACAATTTTTTTCAGCAGCCTCAGCAGCCCGGTCAGTTTCAAAAGGACCGACAGGCAGCCCAGCAGTTTTGTCAGATTCATAGCGTTTCCTCCGTTTCCTTTGCAATCAATACCGCGTGCGCAATGCCCGGAATCGTTTTTCCCTGCAGCGCCGATGTGGCGGAAAGCAGCGCGCCTGTGGCGACGAACAGGACTTTTTTGTATTTGCCGCGGCGCATTTCGTCAAAAATATGCGAACACAGCACGCTCGCGCTGCAGCCGCAGCCGGAACCGCCGGCGTGGACGTCCTGGCTTTCGCGGTCAAAGATCAGACACCCGCAGTCGCTGTGTCGCTGTGGACGCCGGCAAGGTTCAATCCGTCGCGCCGCAGCAGTTCGAGCAGCAGTTCGCTGCCGACAAACCCGAGGTCGCCGGTCAATATCAAATCGTAGTCCTGTGGTGCCGTGCCGGTGTCGCGTAAAAAATCGCCGATCGTCTTTGCTGCCGCCGGCGCCATCGCGGCGCCCATGTTTGCCGCATCCGTGATGCCGAGATCGGTGATCGTGCCGAAATGGACGTGCGTGATGCGCGGATCGGTTTTTTTGCCGGTTGCCGCAAGAATCGCCGCGCCGGCGCCGGTCACCGTCCATTGCGCGGTCGGGGTGCGCTGGCCGCCGTATTCGAGCGGCTTGCGAAACTGGCGTTCCGCCGTGCAAAAATGCGATCCCGTGGCCGCGGCAGCGGTGCTGCATGCGCCGCAGTCGAGCAGCAGCGACGCGACGGACAGCGAAAGCGCCATCGTAGAGCACGCGCCGTACAGCCCGCAAAACGGCACGCCGCTGCCGGCAAACGCAAACGACGACGCGGTGCACTGGTTTTGCAGATCGCCTGCCAAAATCAGATCGAGCTTCGACAGCGGCAGATCCGCTTTTTTCGCCGCCAGCTCCATCGCCGTGCGCAGCAGCGTTTGTTCCGCTTCCTCCCAGGAGGGCACGCCGAAGGTCACGTCGTCAAACGTTTTGTCAAACGCAGCGCCCAGCGGGCCGTCCTTTTCTTTCTTGCCGGCGAGTCCCGCGTGCGCAATCACGCACGGCGGGTGTGTCAGGCGTATCGTGTGTTGTCCGATCCGTGCGGCCAAATCAAGCACCTGCTTTCGTTATGATAAAATAGATCAGCCCGTACAGCGCGGCGCTGCTGCAGCCGAAGACGATCACCGGACCGGCGATGGAAAACATCTGCGCCGCCGTGCCGAGGACAAAGCCTTCGTTTTTCGATTCCAGCGCCGGTGCGACAACTGCGTTGGCAAAGCCAGTGATCGGTACAGCCGTACCCGCGCCCGCGTGCTTGGCGAGCTTGTCAAAAACCCCTGTCGCCGTGAGAACCGCCGTGAGCGCGATGAGCGCGAGCATCACGATCAGTCTGCCCGTGTCGGCCGCGACGCCGGCTTTCAGCAGTCCTTCGAGCAAAAGCTGCGCCAGCGTACAGATGGCGCCGCCGCACAAAAACGCTTTCAGACAGTCTTTGCCGAGCGTGGAGGGCGGCGCGTATTGTTTTGCCATCGCGGCGTATTCGGCGGGGGAGATCGGCATGGAGATCGTCCTTTCGGGAGGGATTAAGGGATTAAGAGATTAAGGGATTAAGGGATTAAGGGATTAAGGGACTAAGGGGTATGTTGACTTTTCGGCGCGGGGGATATGATCCGATTGTCGATCCTATTCTCGCGGCACTCTATCCCTTAATCCCTTCGCCCCTCCATCCCTCGGTTCATCTCTATTGTTCACAAAAATTTCGGTTTTATTCATCCTTCGTGCGGTTGACAAAACGGCGTTTGACCGTTACAATGAAAACATATCTTTCCAAAGAAACGGAGGCTTTTCAATGGCTGTTTTCCAACCGTTTTGTGCGCTGCGTCCAAAGGCGCAGTATGCGTCCGACGTGGCGGCGCTGCCGTATGACGTGATGAACAGCGAAGAGGCGCGTCTTGCTGTCAGAAACAAACCGCTGTCGTTTTTGCATGTGGACAAGGCGGAGATCGATTTGCCGCCCGAAACGGACCCGTATGACAAATGCGTCTATGAAAAAGCGCGCGACAATTTGCGTGCGCTTGAAAAAGACGGAATTTTGCAGCAGGACGCTTCGCCGTGTTTTTATATCTACCGTCAGATTATGAACGGCCGCAGTCAAACGGGCCTTGTCGGCTGTGCGTCGATTGACGATTATCTGAACGACGTGATCAAAAAGCACGAGTTTACCCGCGCCGACAAAGAAGAGGACCGCGTGAACCATGTGGACTATTGCGACGCGAACACCGGCCCGATCTTCCTCGCGTATCGCGAAAGCGCCGCGATCCGCGATCTTGTCGCCGCGTGGCAGCAAACGCACGATCCGGTTTATGACTTTGTTACGGACGACGGGATCGGCAACACGGTGTGGGTGATCGACGACCCGGACGTCTGCGCCGCGCTGCAAAAAGGCTTTGCCGACGCCGGATGCCTGTATATTGCGGACGGCCACCACCGCTGCGCGTCCGCTGTGCGCGTGGGCAAAAAGCGCCGCGCCGCAAAGCCGGATTACGACGGCACCGAAGCGTTCAACTTCTTTCTTGCCGTGGCGTTCCCGAAAGATGAGCTCGCTATCATGGACTACAACCGCGTGCTGCGCGACCTGCATGGTCTGACGCCGGAATTGCTGCTCGAAAAGCTGGGTGAAGCGTTTACGGTGGAAGACGCGCCCGCGTCGCCCTATCATCCCGAAGCGCGCCACACGTTCGGGCTGCTGCTCGACGGCAAATGGTACAAGCTGACGGCGAAGGACGGCACGTTTGACGAAACCGATCCGGTTCTGTCGCTGGACGTGTCGATTTTGCAAAACAACTGTATCGCGCCGATTTTCGGCATCGAGGATCCGCGCACCGACAAACGCATCGACTTTGTCGGCGGTATCCGCGGACTCGGGGAGCTTGAACGCCGCTGCAACACGGATATGCGTCTTGCGTTTTCGATGTATCCCACATCGCTTGAAGAACTGATGGCGATCGCCGACGCCGGCCGCGTGATGCCGCCGAAATCGACCTGGTTCGAGCCGAAGCTACTCAGCGGTCTGTTTATCCACAATCTGTATTGATGAAAGGAAGATTTCCGATGAAACTGAAACTGAAATCGACACTGGCCCTTTTGCTGGCGCTGGTGCTGCTTTTGACCGCGGCTGTGCCCGCGGTTGCGGCAGACGATCTGCCGTCGGGCGCCGTGCTTGTTACAAAATCCGACACGATCAAAGCCGACGACTTTACCATCATCGCGCACCGCGGCCTGTCCGCCTGTGCGCCGGAAAACACGCTTGCCGCGTTTAAACTCGCCGGCCGCAGCGGCTGCGACGGCTGCGAAATCGACGTGCAGCCGACGCTCGATCAGCGCTGGGTCTGTTTTTCCGATCTGAATCTGAGCGCCTCCACCAACGGCGTCGGTCTGGTGAGCGCCATGACCTACGATCAGATTTCGGAATATACCATCACCCGCGGCGGCAATATCCAGAGCTATCCGAATGAAAAGGTGCCGACGCTGGAGGAGGCTGTGGCTGTCTGCCAGCTTTACGGCATGAAGGTTGTGCTGACCGTGCGCAACGGCGTGGCCGACCAGATTGATTCCCTGATTGCAACGATGAAGGTGCTCGGCGTGATGAAGACCGCAACGGTGATTTCCGCCAACCACGATATTTTGAAAAAAATTCAGCAAAACGGTGGCCGCGCGGTCTATAACGCCACGCCGCTGATCACACTGGGTGCGATCAACAACGCGAAAGAAAACGGCTACGTTGGTCTTTCTACTTCCACCGTACTGCCCGGCGCCACACTGATGAACCGTGTGATGGACAGCAAACTGGAGCTGTATCCGTTCGACGTTGATTCGCTTTTAAAGGCGGAGCACATGTATAACGCAGGCATCAAGACCGTTGTTTCCGACTGCCTGGTCAAGCACGCGCCGACGCCGGAAAAAGTGTCTGCCAACATCCTCACCACGTTTACGCGCATCTTCAACGAGATCTTCAACTTCTTTGCAAAAATCTTCCGCAAGCTGTCGCTCGATTTTTTGAAAAGCGGTCTGAAAAGTTCGCTGGGTGTTTGAACACGAAATCCAAGGCTGCCGCGCGGCGGCCTTTTTTATGGGAGCATGCGTTATGACTAAACAACTGGATACGCTGCACTTCGCACCGGAAACCTTCGAGTGTGAAGTGAAAGAGCTTTACACATTGGATGAGGATACCCTTGGGGTGGTGCTGGACCGAACCGCGTTCTTTCCGATGGGCGGCGGGCAGTCCGGCGACTGCGGAACCTTAGGCGACTGCTATGTGGAAAATGTGGAAACCCGTGACGGTACGATCCTGCACCTTGTTAAAAACTGCGAGGAAACTGTGGGAAAGCTGGCCGTCGGCACACATTTGACGGCGAAAATCGACCGAAATAAGCGCTTTTCCGATATGCAGCAGCATTCCGGCGAGCATATTTTGTCCGGCGTTGTCCACCGGCTTTACGGCTTTCGCAACGTCGGCTTCCATCTGTCCGACCGCGAAGTGACGGTTGATTTTGACGGCGTGCTGTCGGAAAATGATATCTGTAAAGTAGAATACCTTGTCAATGAAGCGATCTGGGACGACCGCGAAGTGCGCGTCTTTTTTCCGACAGACGAAGAAAAAGAACGGCTTTCCTACCGCAGCAAAAAGCAGGTCGACGGCCCGCTGCGGCTTGTGGAGATTGCGGGAATCGATCTTTGTGCCTGCTGTGCGCCGCATGTCCGGCATACCGGGGAAATCGGCGCGCTGCGCGTCATCAAAAGCGAAAAAAACAAGGGCGGCACCCGCCTTTGGATTTTGTGCGGCAAACGGCTGTTCGCGGACACGCGGGAAAAGCTCGAACAAAACCGACAGATCAGTACCATGCTTTCCGCAAAGCAAAACGAGACGGCCGTTTTTGTACAAAAGCTCAAGGCCGACCACGCCGCGCTGCAATATGAGCTGGTCGGTGTGCGCCGGCAGTTGCTCGGGCTGCAGGCAGAGGCGCAGCCGGTGCGTGACGTGCAGGTGGCTTTTCTTGACGTCGACGCGGAAACCCTGCGCTATGCGGCAGGGTTGTTTGCCGGGCGCGCCCGCGCGTTCACCTTCGTTTGCGGCGAAGGCGGCAATTTCGTTTTGCAGACCGATACGGGCTTCGATTTGCAGCCGGTGATGCAGCTTCTTCGCACGCACTGCGGCGCACGCGGCGGCGGCCGCGGAAACGTGATGCAGGGCAGTGTCCACGCGGACAAAGCGACGCTGCAGGTACTGCTGGAAGCGGCCGGTCAAAAAGATCAATGAAAAACAACCGGTATAAATAAAGCGGTCGTCTTCCAAGACCGCTTTTTCGTTTGCCGCAACATGACAGATTGCACAAACAAAGACAGAGCTTCTTTGCCGAAACGGAGAAAAACGACCCTTTTTCGTTTGCCGCAACATGACAGATTGCACAAACAAAGACAGAGCTTCTTTGCCGAAACGGAGAAAAACGACCGCACACATTGACTTTACGCGGAAAAAAAGGTACGATAAAACTAATCCAAAAGAAAGGCGGTATCTTTTATGAAAAAAACAACAAAACTGTTTTCCTGTTTTTTGGCGCTGATCCTCATCTGCCTGCCCTGCACGCTCGGCGCGGGCGCAGCCGAAGAGAGCAAAACGGTTTCCATGCTGTGCTACAACGTGGCGGGTCTGCCAAACATTGACGATCTGCTGGGCAAGCCCGACGCACAACATCTGACGACCAACCAGACCCTGCTCGGACAGCAGCTCAACAAGAGCACCTATGACGTGATCGCCGTGCAGGAGGACTTCAACTATCACCGCTATCTTGCGGACGGGCTGACAAGCTATCCCAACAAGACCAACCATACCGGCGGCGTGCCCGGCGGCGACGGCCTCAATGTGTTTGCGCGCGTGCCGGTCTATAACGAAACGCGCACAAAATGGGATGCGCTGTACGGCGTGATCAACGACGGCGCGGACGAAATGACGCCGAAGGGCATTCTCTATACCGTGCTCGATCTCGGCGACGGTGTGCTGGTTGATCTGTATGACATCCATGCCGACGCCTATGGCGACGCAGGCTCCGTTGCGGCGCGCAAAGACAACTTCCGCCAGCTTGCCGAAATCATCCAAAAACGCGGCACCGACCGTCCCGTGATCGTGACCGGCGATTTCAACGCGTCCGTCCATATCGGCGGCGGCGACGGTTTGAACGAATTGCTGTATCAGGGTTGCGGACTCAAGGACGCATGGTTCGAAGTTTGCAACGGCGGCGATTATGACAACTATACCTATTGGGAAGATACCTATGGCGGCGGCTGGCCGAACTACTGGGGCGTTTGGGATTCGCTGGAAAAATTCCTGTATCGTGACGGCGGCGGTATCCATGTGGACGCAAAGACGTTTGCCTATACCGATTTTCTCGACAACGAGGGCCGCAGTATTTCCGACCACAAGGCGGCCGAGGCAACCTTTACGTTTACCAAGACCGATGACTTTGCCGAAAGTGACGAAGCACTGTCGGTGACAAGCGCGCCGAAAAAGCACGAATTCATTCTCAAAAAGCTGTTCATTATCCTGATCGATTTGATCAAGGGTATTGCACATTTTGACGAACTCAAAGCATATCTCGGCCTTTGATCCGGCGCTCTGACCGGAGTTGAATGGAGATGGGGAAACGCACATGCAAGGGGATTATCTGACTTCTGTCATGCGCCGGCTGCAACACACGGTGCGCGCGACCGCCGGGTTGACCGGTCTGTTTCGCAAAGAAAGCACCGGCGCCGCAGTGGACCACACAAGCGACAAAACAAACTATCCGTTCATTTTTGTCCACGGCTTTTTCGGCTGGGGCCAATATGACAAGGGCGCCGACAAGCTGACCTATTGGGGTATGTTTTCGGGTGATCTTGTGGAAAAGGTCAACCGCTCCGGTTTTATCGCCTATGCTGCGTCGGTCGACACCGTCGGTTCCGCGTGGGACCGCGCGTGCGAGCTTTATGCCCAACTCACCGGCACGCGGGTCGATTACGGCAAAGCCCACAGCGAACGGTTCGGCCATCCGCGCTACGGCGAGGATTATACCGGCCGCGGTTTGCTGCGCCAATGGGACAGCACCCACAAGATCAATTTGATCGGCCACAGCTTCGGCGGCCCGACCAGCACGCTGTTTGCGTCGATCCTCGCCTATGGCGACGAAGACGAAAAAGCCGCTACGACCGACGGCAGTCTGTCCGATTTTTTCAAAGGCGGCAAACCAGACTGGATCTATTCTATTGCCGGTCTGTCTGCGGCGTTTAACGGTACCACGCTCGCCATGAACCATCAGGCGCTCGACGATATCGACGCGTATCTGAGCGAAAAGCTGGACGAAAAGCGCGGCAAATTGCCGCCGGCCGCCACGATGCCGGCGAAAAAGCTGATCGACTTTTGGTTCGGCAAAATGGCCAACGTAGCGTCGGGCGAGGTGGCACAACCCGATACCGGACTTTGGGATATGGATCCCGACGAATCCGTCCGGCTCAACAGCCGCATCCGCACCGTGCCGGAGATCTACTATTTTTCGGTGCCCCACGACGCGACGAAAGACAGCGACGACGGTACCCACCGTGTGCCTGACCGGAAAAACTGCGACGTGTTTTTCATCCCGCTCGTCTATGTGCTCGGCCACACCGACACCGAAACCAAAGAGGGGATGCGTCTCGGCAAAGACTGGCAGCCGAACGACGGATTAGTCAACACCATTTCCGAAACCGCGCCGTTTGACAAAGAAAGCGACACGATCGACGCTTCGCCGTCGGTGGCGTTGGCAAACGACGGCTTTTCCAAAGGCGTCTACCACGTCTTCCCGACGCTGCCCGGCGCACACATGGTGCTGCTCGGCAATGTGTTTTCTAGCA
>CACWJV010000162.1 GCA_902761265.1 Oscillospiraceae bacterium
GCTTCGAAAGCTCTTCCGTCATAAAATCAACCTCCCTGTTCACTGTATGACAGAGAGGTTCGGTTTATTCCGGTCTTTATGATTCAAAGAATCTGATACATAGAGGATGCGTCCGCTTTCGTCGCATATTCATTGACAGACAGCACCTTTGCGCGCAGCAGATTTTCACCCATCTGAATCTCGAGCACGTCCCCTTCTTTGACATCGTACGAGGCGCGGGCGATTTTGCCGTTGACCGAGACTTTTTTTGCATCACATACTTCGTTGGCGATTGTACGCCGTTTGATAATTCGGGAAACTTTCAAATATTTATCCAGTCGCATTTACGTTCACCTTTCTGACTATGCCGGAAACGAAAAGGGATTGCCGGACGGCAACCCCAGATTCGCTAGGCTAAATTATTTCACAGCGTTCTTAAGCGCTGCGCCGGCCTTGAAGGCGGGAACTTTAGAAGCAGCGATTTCGATGCTGGCGCCGGTCAGCGGGTTGTGACCGGTTCTTGCTGCTCTTTCCTTCACTTCAAAGGTACCAAAGCCGATGAGCTGCACTTTTTCGCCTGCCACAAGCGCGTCCTGAATGGAAGCGAGCACGGCTGCGACTGCCTTGTCAGCGTCCTTCTTCGAGATATCGGCTTTTGCTGCAACTGCATTGATCAATTCGACTTTATTCATGGTTGTTCCTCCATAAAATATATTTTCCACAAGGATGCGCATTGCAGTCCTGCACGTCCTTAATTGGATTCCAGTTTGTTTTTCGCTTCCGCCCAAAGCTTGTCCAATTCTTCAATCGGCGTACCCGGCATATCAATGCCGCGCGCAGAAGCGAGTTTTTCAACTTCGAGGTATCGGTTCAAAAATTTATTGCTGGCGCCTGTGAGCGCCTGTTCGGGATCGACATGCAAAAAGCGGGAAACATTGACAACGGAAAACAGCACGTCGCCGAGTTCGTTTTCGATCTGTGCCAGATCCCCGGATTGCTGTGCGGCTTTCAGTTCTTTGATCTCACTGTCCAGCGCATCATAGGCACCGTCGACGCAGTCCCAGTCAAAGCCGGCCTTTTTTGCCTTTTTCTGGATCTTTTCCGCACGCATGAGCGCCGGCAGTTCCAGCGGTACTTTTTGCATCGCTTCACCCTGCGTTTTTTGCTGTTTGCTCTTGCGCTTGATCGTGTCCCAATTATCGAGCACCTGCTCGGTGGAATCGACCTGTACGGAGCCGAACACATGCGGATGACGTTCGATCAGTTTTTTGCAGATACCGTCACAGACATTGTTGATATCGAAAACACCCTGCTCTTTTTCCATCTGCGCATGAAATACGACCTGCAGCAGCACGTCGCCGAGCTCTTCGCAAAGAAGATCCTTGTCGTCTTTGTTGATCGCTTCGATCACTTCATACGTTTCTTCGATCAGCGAGCGTTTGATGCTGGCGTGGGTCTGCTCCGCATCCCAGGGACATCCGCCGGGCGCACGAAGGATCGCCATAATCTCGCAAAGATCGTCAAATGAATAGTTTTCTTTTTGCTGATAGTCTACCATATCGAATACCTCGTAACCGCTATTTTACCCTAATAATCTGAATTTTGCAAGGACTTTTGCAATTTTTTCTCCTTTTGGTAACATTTCCACATCATCTTTCGCAATTCCCTTGATGGCAAACAGCACAATTACATATATTCCGCCGCCGACAAGAATGGCAAAGATCGTTGAAATCTTTCCGTGCTGCGGAATGATATTTGCCAAAAGACGGAAAACACCAAACGCACTCAGACCGCACGCAGCAGCGGCAATAAACGGTTTTACAAAGATGGAAATAAAACTGATCCGCACTTTCGTCACGCGCAAAAGCGTCGTCAGATTGATCGCCAGCATCACGGCATACATGACAACCGTGCTCACAGGCGCGCCATGGATGTTGATGTTCGGATTGCCGATGAGAATAAAGTTCATCACAATCTTGATAACAGAACCGATCGCGATCGTTTTGACCGGCACATCCATCCGCCCGACCGCCTGCAGCATATTCGTAATTGGCGACGTTGTGGAAAACAGGAACATGCCAAGTCCGTATACAACAAGCAGCGGCGCGGCAATCGGCGCAGCGTGCGCCTCCTTCGGATAGAGCAGCAGCAAAATCGGCTCCGCAAGCGCAGCCATACCGAAGCCGGCCGGCAGCGCCACAAGCATACAGATACGCAGTGCGGATTCGATCGTTACCTTGATCTCTTTCCGGTCCTTGCGCTGCCACGCGGCGGAGAGTACGGGAATGGCGCTGATGCCGAGCGTCAACGTGATCGTCGGAATCAGGTTGCGCAGATTTAAAACAGACCCGTGCGTGCCGTAGATATAGTTCGGGATGTTCTCATCCAGTGTGCCGGCAGCGGCGATGGAAGCGCCGTAAAGATTTTTGATCGTTGTCATGCCCACTTCAACCGCATGTGCAAGGCGGGTACGGATTGTAAAATCGTCAATCAGATTGGAAAGATTGAGAATCAAAGAAGTCAGCGCAATCGGCGCAGCGACACGGATGATCTGGCTGCGCAGCTTTTCATCAGAACGCGGGCGCGGCGAATTGACAAGTTCTTCCCGTGTAAATCCCAGACCGCTGCGTTTGGCGTGAATGAACAGATAAACCAGTCCAACCATGGAACCGAGTGTGACGCCGGAGATGGCGACAGCCGCGGCATACGGATACATAGCGGCCAGAAATTCCTCACTGGAATGGACGTCGAGACCAAAGGCGTGGTACAGGCCGTCGACATTCCCGACCTGATATTTATGCACCTGATGCTTGAAAAACACCGTTGTTGCGGCCAGACCGACCACCAACTTGATCGCTGCCTCAATGACCTGCGACACACCGGTCGGCGTCATATTGTTGAGACCTTCATAATACCCGCGGAACGACGACATCATGCAGCAGAACAAAATGCACGGCGCAACGACCAGCACGCTGACATAGTTCATCGGCGCATCGACCATATGAGAATACGGCACGGCGAGCAGCATCAACAGCAGCGTTCCGACACCGCCAACGATGAAAAACAGTTTGCGCGAGACACGGAAAATAGCACGCGCATCGCGCATCCGTCCGGCTTCCACGTTCTGACTCACAAGCTTTGACACCGCGATCGGCAGACCGGCCATCGAGATCGCATACAACGGATTATAGATCGCGTAAGCGCCCTGAAAATAGCCGTAGCCTTCGTTTGTAATCAAATTAACCAGCGGGATCTTGTACAACGCACCGATGATTTTCACCAGTACGGTTGCAATCGCCAGCACACCGGCGCCGGTCAGCAGAGATTGTTTTTTTCTTTCAGCCATTTGGGACTCCTCCTTAGCCAAGGAATTCGTGCAGCAGCGACTGCTGCGGGATCATCTGCGGATCCAGAGCCGGAAACACAGATAGTTTTTGCTGCAATGCAAGTGCAGCATCATAGTAAGCGCTGTCAACCGGCAGCATTTGCAGCAGATGCACCGCACGCGTACGAAACACACACGGTTCATACAGATGGATGGAATCGATGCGCAGATCCGCGCGGCCGCTGTATGGAAAAAGATAGCGGTCTTCACCTTTGCGAACACCGTTCCAAAGATAGAATGTGAAATCAACCGGCGACGCACGGAATTGGTTGTCGCGTACCATCCGACGAATAAACCGCAGATCTCGCTTGCTAAGCAGCACGTCGTTCTTTTGCGTAACGCGGGAAGATACGCTGACATAAATGCGAAACAACCGCGTCGCATCGATCGGATCGGTGATCACAGGATTAAGCGCATGCAGCCCCTCAACAATCACAAGGTCGTTCGATGCAATCTGCAATGCATGCAGATTCGCTTCACGCTGCCTGCTGACAAAGCTGAAGCGCGGCAGCATACAGCGGTTTTCCTGTAAAATCCCGCGTAGACACGTTTCAAGATACGGCAGATCCAGCGCCCGTACCGTTTCATAATCCGGCGTACCGTCTTCAAACAGCAGCGGTTGGTTCGGATCCGGATAAAAGTCGTCGAGCGAAATGACCCATGCACGGCGGCCGCGCGAAGAAACCGCCTGTTTCAGCCGGTCGGCGGTTGTTGTTTTTCCGGAAGAACTCGGTCCGGCCAACATCACAAGCCGGATTTCCGGGCGGGAAAGGATCTGCTCTGCAGCAGCGTCGATCTGACGCCGAAACGATTGTTCACACACCGCAACAAACGCCGCCGGATCTGTTGCAATCTGCTGTCTGATCCACCCGGCGTCAGTATTCAGATGCATGCCATCACCCTTCCTGCGCGAAGATTTCATCGTAAAACGATATGATCCGCGCCTTGCGCTGCATCAGTTCATCAAACCGATTCATATATTCATATGGGTACTTATGATTAAAAATACGTTCAAGATCATTGGAAAACGGCGAACGCAGCTTGGTTACCGCACCGGCGCCGACCGCAAGAACCGTATGGGTCTCCTCCATCATAAAAATATTATAGCGACAGGCATACGCAGGCTTTGCCCATCCGACATTTTCGAGATTGCCCAGACAGTTGCTTTGACGGTACATATAATACGGCACATACCCTTCCTCAGTCAGACGCCGCATTGCATAGGAGAGCATCTTCCCTGCCGCGGTCACAGAGCCGGTCTCAAGCTGTTTTGTAACAAGTGTGGAGGCGCGTTTATGGGCGAGCGTATGCACAGTGATGTTTTCCGGCCGGAAGGACAGCGTTTTTTCCAAAGAGTGCTGAAAAGACGGCACCGTATCGGTCGGAAGGCCGGCGATCAGATCCATGTTGATATTATCGAAGCCGTGCCGTCTTGCCATCTGCAGCGCCTGTTCGGTCTGCGCGCTGGTGTGTTTTCTGCCGATGGTGCGAAGCACGTCGTCATTAAACGTCTGGGGATTGATACTAATCCGCGTGGCACCGGCGCGTCGAATGACCTCAAACTTTTCATCCGTCACGGAATCCGGTCGTCCGGCTTCAATGGTAAACTCCGTTTGCGGCGTGATATCAAAATGGGAGCGCAGCGCGTCCGTGACCATCTGAAGATGATCTGCGTCAAGCGTAGTCGGTGTGCCGCCGCCGATGTAAACGCTTGCAAGCTGCAGATCAAGCTGCCGCGCGATCTTGGCGGTTTCCGCTATTTCCTTGCAAAGCAATTCCACATACCCGGGGATCAGCTTTTTTGCCTGCTCGTGTGATCGGTGTTTCAGTCTTGGCAACAGAGAGCGCAAGCGCTGCTTTTTCTTCGCTCACGCGCAGTTCCGTCATAAAATAGCGGCAGGCCGCAGCCTCCCCATAGCCCTGCGACAAACGCAGCATCAGCTTAGCCGGCCTTACACCGGTGAGAATGCCCCACGGCGGTGTGTATCCGGTCAGCTCCAGCAGCAAATCATAGAGCATCTGCACAAGTCTGCGTTCATACAGGTCGTCTGCCGTATCGTCAAACTGACATTCAGACAAACAAACATGTTTCTCTAAACCGGCGCTTTTTCCAAGCAGTGAATAGGAAACGTGCAGCAACACGCCATTTTTCTCCGGTTCGC
>CACWJV010000163.1 GCA_902761265.1 Oscillospiraceae bacterium
CAGTTTGCACGCGGCAAGAATCTCCTTTTTCGGCAGATATTGGGCACGATCCAGCAGATAGTTGTAAACCGTCTGTTCTTCTTCGCTCAACCGGTGCTGCTTATCGCTTTTCAGCGCAAGAAAAGTCACAATCGTTTTCAGATGAAAACCGGTCGGGAGCTGCACACGCGCCGCCTCAAAGAAGGTGCAGAACGTGCGGTCTTTCAAAAACGCGGCGAGTGCCAGCATTTCTGTCGAAAAGAGCGGATGTGTATCGAGAACGGACAAAATCTTTTTATAGGTTTTCCCTTTCTGCGGAGCGGATCGTTCAAATACGATTCCCTGCCGTTTTGCCGTCTTTCCCTGCCCGAACGGCACCATCACGCGCATACCGGGCTGCAGCGATTCACACATCTCGTCCGGCACCAGATAGCCGTATAAAATGTCAAAATGATATGCAACATGCTCCACCGCTACAAGGGCCAGGCTCTGTTCCATATCATTTCACACCTTCATTGTTTGATTTTTCAGATATTGCGGATCTCTTCCGGCTCGCGGATTTTCAGATCGCCGGCGAAGAACTCGTTAAGCGCATAGGTCACGGGCTTTTCAGTGCCGCACTTTTCGCGCAGTTCGGGGTCTTCCGCAATAAAGCGTGCGCGTTTGGCAACCGCAGACACCAACGAATAGCGGCTGACATTGTCTTTGAGCAGTTCTCTCAGATCAGGATTCAACATGATTCATTACCTCACTTATTCTATACATTGCATGATTCGTCTTGAGCGCGGAAGCACGGATGATCGACAACACATCGTCGACCGCGTCTTCCAGCACGTCGTTGATCACAATATAATCATAGTCGCACGCGCACCGCAGTTCGGCCTGTGCGATGAGCAGACGGCGGTTGATCGCGTCGCGTGTTTCGGTGCCGCGATTGACAAGGCGGCGTTCCAGTTCCTTCAGCGAAGGCGGTGCAACAAAAATTTCGACCGCTTCGGGAATCAAACGGCGAACGTTCTTGCCGCCCTGCACCTCAATATTAAGAATCACCGTCTTGCCCTGTGCCAACAGATGCTTGACCGGGCCGACCGGCGTACCGTAAAAATTGGCACCGTATTGGGCATATTCGAGCATCAGATCGTTTTCCACATTTTCACGGAACTGTTCCGGTGTAACGAAATAATAATCGACGCCGTCCTCTTCTGTGCCGCGCCGTCCGCGGGTGGTCATGGAAACGGAAAGAAACGCTTCGCCGCTCAACCGTTCCAATACTTTTGAAATGATCGTATCTTTGCCGCAGCCGGAAGGACCGGACAAAACAACAAGCAAGCCATCTTTACGCATCCTCTGTATCCTCCCATGCAGAATCCGCTGTTTCTCCGCCCAGTCGGTTTGCGACTGTTTCCGATTGCAGATAGGACAAAATCACATGATCGCTGTCCATGATAATCACGGCACGGGTGCGTCTGCCCTGCGTGGCATTGATCAGCGTACCGCGATCTCGGCTTTCTTGAATCAAACGCTTGACCGGCGCCGAATCGGGGCTGACGATAGCGACCAGGCGCGACGCGTTGATCATATTGCCGAATCCGATATTTATCAATCTCATCGTTTCGCCCTCGCCTTATTCCACGTTCTGGATCTGTTCGCGGATCTTTTCGATCTCCGCTTTGATGTTGATCACGTGCTTGGCAATCGCGACATCCTGCGCCTTGGAGCCGATGGTATTCGCTTCGCGGTTGAACTCCTGGACCAAAAAATCCATTTTGCGGCCGATCGCCTGATCGGCGTCCATAAACGCACGCATCTGGTCGATATGGCTGCGCAAACGGACGGTTTCTTCCGCAACAGCGATCTTGTCGGCATAAATCGCCGCTTCGGTCAGCAGACGCTGTTCATCCACATGCACGTCTTCGAGCACAGTTTTCATACGCTCAAGCAGCTTTTCGTTATATTCGCGCACCGTTTCCGGCGAGCGTTCTTCGATAAAGGCAACATGTTCCAAAATGAGGTCGCAGCGCGAGAGAACGTCGGCTTTGAGCTTTTCGCCTTCAGCTTCACGCATGGACAAAAACGACTGCAGCGCCTGTTCGGCAACGGCTTTCACAGCGTTCCACACACGTTCTTCGTCCGCAGCTTCCTTGCGAATGGAAAAGATATCGTTATAGCGTGCAAACGATGCGACCGTCATATCGTTTTCAATCCCGTAACGTTCACTGAGTTCCTGAAATGCTTTCATATAGCCGCTTGCAAGCGTGTGGTTGATATCGACCGTGCAGTCCTGCATATCAAGCGCTTCGATCGAAACATAGCATTCGGTTTTACCGCGGGAAATATACTGCTGGAAAAAGTGTTTGAGCTTTTCATCCAAAAAGCCGAACGTCCGCGGCGTGCGTGCGCTGAATTCAAAATAGCGGTGATTGACGCTTTTGATTTCAACGCTGATGCTCATGCCGTCCAGAATATCCTGTGCGCGGCCAAAGCCGGTCATACTTCTGATCATCTGGGGTTCCTCCGGTTTCGTGCTGTATCTGTCAGAAAAATTATACTCATTTTTCAGGATTTGTCAATGTTGCCGCAAGTGCCTGCAAGCAGCGACGGTATGTCGCCCTGCAAGCGGCCGTTCTTTTCTTCAAACGGCAGCCGAGCGCGCACCTTTTCGGCGTCTTTCGCAGAAAAAACAGCCATATAATAGCCGCGGTTTGAAGCGAAATTGAGCGCCGCACGCAGCAACCCTTCACCGATGGAAAGGTCTTCGGTTTGCAAAGAGACCGCAGTTATATCCGCAAGACGATCATGAAGCAGCAATTCACAAACGCCGAGCGAAGCATCGCCGTCCTTTGCGGTAAAACGCGCCGTGCAGTTTTCGGTGTTGCGTACAGACGGTTCAAAAAATAACATATCATCACCAGTTTCTCGTTTTCTTTTCGCGGATCATACCGGCGGCAAGCTGGAGTTTTCGTACTTCCTCCTCTGTCAGATCGCGCCAGTCGCCCTGTTTGAGCATGCCGAGCTTGACAGAGCCGACGGCAATCCGGCGCAGCCGCGCGACCTCGAGACCGATTTCTTCACACATTTTACGAATCTGCCGGTTGCGGCCTTCATACAGGATGATTTCTAGTACAACGCGGTTTTCCTCCTGCGTGATCACATGCACTTCGGCAGGCGCGGTTTTGGCATCATCAATAATGATTCCTTCGGTCAGCGCCGTCAACTGTTCCTGTGTGATCGAGGGACGTACTGTAACACGGTAGGTTTTCGGGACATGTTTGGACGGATGGGTCATCGCGTTGGCAAACGCGCCGTCGTTGGTAAACAGCAGCAGGCCTTCCGAATCGCGGTCGAGCCGCCCAACGGGATAGACACGCGCCGGCACGTCTTTGATGAGCTGCGCTACGCATTTGCGATCCATCTCGTCGTTCATCGTTGTGATAAAGCCGCGCGGTTTGTGCAGCATGATATAGGTAAATGTTTTTTGCCGCACGATCTTTTTGCCGGAAACGGTGATTGTGTCGTGCTTCGGGTCGGCTTTGTCACCGATGGTGGCTACCTTACCGTTGACACGCACTTTTCCCTGCTCGATGAGCTCTTCGCATTTGCGGCGGGAAGCCACCCCGCATTCCGCAAGATATTTTTGCAGTCGGACTGTTTGATCTGCCATAAGAATCTCCTAAAAACATAGCAAGGCAACCACCTGCCGAAACAGGCGGTTGTCCTTTATGGATTCGTTGTTACTGCGCGTCGGCCGGCAGTTGCTTTTTTGCAGCGTCTTTCTTGCTCTTGTTGACAAGAGAGGTCACCTTATCGAACATTTCGGGCACAAGATTGACTACGCGTTCCGCCGCGTTGTCATACGCGGTGATATGCTTGAGCGTCACTTCGCCGTCGTTGATGACAAGGAAGGCTACCGGTGTGATTGTGACGCCGGCGCCGCCGCCGCCGCCAAACAGCTCGTTTTGGTTTTTGGACGGAAAATCCGCACCGCCGGAGGCAAACCCGTAGGTCACCTTGGACACGGGGATGATGGTCACGCCGCCTTCGGCGTAGATCGCCTCTCCGATGATGGTGCTGGTATCGACCAGATCGCGGATCTTTTCAATCGTCGCGCTGAGGATCGCACCTGCTGATTTTTCTGACATATCTATCATCCTTTCTTTCATTCTCCGGTTTGTGCCGCTGCTGTGGCGGAAGGCTGGGTCTGCTGTTTTGCCGACGGTTTCTTTTTGGCGCCCTTGAGGAATTTCAGCAGCACCTGGAAAATCAGCCGTACAACCATGCCCACAGTCGCGTTGATTACCTTGCGGATCACCATGTGGAAATCTATAAAGATTTCACCTTCACTGCGGTTTGCAAGGAAATCGGGATCGACCAAAACGTCGTATTTATGCACGACATTATTGGAACAAAGGAAGCCGACCAGCGGATAGACCTTCTGGCACATTTTGCCGTAGGCGATGGCCGTTTCGGCGGCGTCGCCCTTGCCGACGATCACATAGATATCGATCTCATCGAACACAACGCTTTTGAGCAGCTTGCCGCCGTATAGCGAAAAGACGTGGCCGAGCGACCGTAAAACGTCCATCATGCCGTCAAAGCCGTTCGCCTTGACCATGTTGAGAAGCTGGTTGGGCTTCTTTTGTTTCGGCTGTTCCTCCGCAGGTTTTTCCTCTTTCGGTTTCTCTTTTTTCGGCTTCTTTTCTTTTTTGGGTTTCTTTTCCTTCTTTTCACCCGGCGGCAGAATCTTCAGCTTGACGAACAGATAGCGCACCGTCAGATGCAGTTTATCCTGATAGCTGAACGAAACGTGCACGGGAATGGAGAGAATGAGCCAAACGAAGAAAATGATGCTCGCGAGCACAATCAAAAAAATTTGCTTTGCTGTGCACGATTGGTGAACTCACGGATGTTTACAATAATCCTTCTGTTGTCAGTGATATGGAAATAATCATTATCGGTTTGCTGGCTCAACGCAGAATCGAAGGATTGTCGCAGGATGAAATCAAGGCGGTGCTGCCTGTGTCCTTAACTAATGAACTACTAACAAAGCAGTTGAATAAGTTGACGGAAAAGGGTGTCGTCAGGCACGCAGAGAATTATTATGCCGTGTATCCATCGTTTTCTGATGTTCTGGCTGAAAACGCAGACGACAGAGCTGCAAAGATCATCTCAATG
>CACWJV010000164.1:0-5035 GCA_902761265.1 Oscillospiraceae bacterium
GTGGCGTGGCCGTCGCAGGACGCCATAAATTTTTGGCGAAACGCCTTGACACGCGCGGGGTCAAACCGGGTGTCGAGGTGCGTGACAAAATCGATCACGCCGGCCGTATCCCGGACAATCGGGCCCGGCGCGAGGTCATGGTAGTCGTAATAGAAGCCGCGGTAGTCGAAATAGTCGTCGAGGTCATACGCCAAAAACAGCATCGGTTTTTCAAACAGCGCGTATTCAAAGATGAGCGACGAATAGTCCGACACACACACATCCGCCGTGCAAAGCAAATCTTCGATCGAAAGCGTGTCCGTCACGTCAAACGCAAAATCGCGGCATGACGCCGGGATCTGCGGACGGCGCTTCACATGTGGATGGTGCTTGCACAGCAGCACCCAACCGTCGCCGAGGGCGCTTTGCAGCGCTTCAAAATCGAGCACGTCCGGCGAAAACGCGTCCATAATCTCGCCGCGAAACGTCGGCGCGTAAAGCAGCACGCGTTTGCCCTTCGATTGCGGCACCATGCGGTACAGCGTCTCTTTGGCACGCTTTAAAAACGCCGGGTCAAAAAACACGTCCGTCCGGCTGACGCCGGTCGGCTGGACCACGCCCGTTTCGCGCGGATATTCCATTGCCTCCTCATACGCCCACATCACGTCCGGCGACGAGACAGTCACCAGCGTATAATGGCTGTGGAACGGATGGGTGTCCATATACGCCGCCGAGGCGCCAAAGGTTTTTTCGGCAACGCTGCGCCCGAATTTTTTAAACGCGCCGCAGCCGTGCCAAAGCTGCACCACCTGCGTTTCGGGGCGCAGATCGACATGCGACAAAATGTCGGTGCCCTCATCGAGAAACAGCACCTTTGCCGTTGCAAGATCGCGCATCAGCGCGCGGCAGATCCTGCGCTGTGTGCGGCGTGACGCTGTGGTGTGCAGCAAAAAGTGACAATGCAGATCAAAGTCGTAGTCGCGTTCCAGCGTATGATACAGCACGTCGAAGCTGTTGGACAGCGTCTTTCGGCTGCATTCGAGGAACAGCACCTTGGTTTCCTGCAGCGGTTTTTTTGCCGCGCGGCGGTAGATGCGCGGATACTGTTTGTCCTGCACCCAAAAGCGGTAGTGCTTGCAAAGCAGCAGATACCATTTGTAAAACAGCGTGCGCTGCAGCAGCCGTTTCAGTTTGCCAAGCATCGAACTCTCTCCTTAAAAAAGAGGTCATGGCGCACAGCCGTAGACCTCTTTTGCTTTGTTATTTGCCTGCCGGCGCGGTTTCCGGTTCGGCGGCGTCGCCGTCGGAATCGTCGTCCTCTTCTATCTCCACATAATCCGCGGCAGCCGGGATCAGGTGGTACGGCTCGTCGGGCAGCGGCTGCGGGCGGCGGTGTTTTTCCAGCGCGTCGCCGCAGGTGTCTTCCAAAATGCGCTGTGTGGCGTGGCCGTCGCACGAAGACATAAACTTTTGACGGAACGCCTGCACACGCGCAAGGTCAAACCGTTCGTCCAGATGCTTGATGTATTCGATCACGCCGGTGGTGTTTTTCACAACCGGGCCGGGCGCCAGCTCGTTGTAGTCATAATAGAAGCCGCGCCAGTCGAAGAACTCATCGAGGTCGTGCGCCAAAAAGATCATCGGCTTTTCAAACAGCGAATATTCGAACACCAGCGAGGAGTAGTCGGAAATACAGATATCCGCCACACACAGCAGATCTTCGATCGTCATGGTGTCGGTCACATCCATCGCGAAATCGCTGCAGTCCTCGGTGATCACCGGACGGCGGCGCACCAGCGGATGGTGCTTAAACAGCAGCACATATTCGTCGCCGAGCTCGTATTTCATAAATTCCGCGTCCAGCACGTGCGGCGTGGTCGCTTTGGCCACACGGCCGCGGAACGTCGGCGCATAGAGGATCACCTTTTTGCCCCTGGCCTGCGGCATCAGCGCATAGAGATTTTCAAACGCCCGGTCGATCACCTTCCGGTCATAGAAGATATCCGTGCGGCTGGAGCCGAGCGCTTGAACAACGCCGCTTTCGTGGCTGTACTGCATCGCCTCCTCATACGCCCAGATCACTTCGGGCGACGAGACCGTGACGCGGGTATAGTTGCGGTTGAACGGATACTTTTCCATCTGTTCGCGTGTGGCGCCGAAGATGGCGTCGGCGGTAGAAAAGCCAAACCGCTTGAACGCGCCGCAGCCGTGCCAAAGCTGGGTGACCTTGGTTTCCGGGCGCATCTTGAAGCAGCCGTTGACGTTGGTCGCCTCGTCAAAGAACACATACTTGGCCGTTGCGATATCGGCAAGCATGGCCTTCACGTTTTTGCGGTACTGGCGCCGCGTCACATAGGTGTTGCGCAGAAAGTGGCAGTGCAGATCGAAGTCATAGTCGCGGTAGAGCGTGTCATACAGCACCTTGAAGCTGTTGGTCAGCTTCGGCAGCCGCAGCTCCACAAAGACAACCTTGCGCTCGTCCACCGGCGCTTTGGCGTGTTTGCGGTAGACGTGCGGGAAAATGCCTTTGAAAACGATGCGCTTATACAGCGGGTCAAACGTGCGGCGGAAGCTGCGCCGGATGCTTTTGCCGGTTTTGATACAGCTCGCCTTCGCCTTGCGGAAATTGCGCACAAAAAAAAGATAGATCGTATAAAAATAGGTGCTTTGCAGCTTCGCTTTGAGCTGCTGCATACTGCCTTGCGCGGCCGCCTGATTCGGCTCTATGGGTTGCTGCGCCATAAAAGCATCGTCCTTCCTTGGTTTTATCATGTTTGAATATTGTATAATAAACGGTCATACTTTGTCAAGCATTTTTGCCCGCGCGCCGGAAAAAAGCGGAAACGGCAAAAAGAACCCGCCCTTTGCAGAGGGCGGGTAAACGGGTAAACTCAGCGAACAAAGATCGCAAGGATGCTGTGGAAGAACTTGGTCAGCCAGCCGAACGCGCCGCCGTGGATCTTGCCGCAATACTTGCAGTGGCTGCCGCCGGTCATTTTGGTGTTGCAGGTATCGCATTTGCCGCTGTTGTCGGCGTCCACATGGTTGCCGGTGGCAGAAAGCGTGTCGTGAATCTTGTCGCCGCACTTTTCGCAAACCATGATGCATTCGCCTTCCTTCGCGCAGGTTGCATCTGTGATGATCGAATCGATCTGATACACATGCTCGCACGGATCGGGTTTGACTTTCGTGTATTCCATGCTGCGGTCAAGGATCTTCTTGCAGACGCTGCATTCCAGAACATTGTAGCAGTGATAGAGATTGGGATAGGTATCATCCTTATTCTCTTCGACTTTCAGAACCGGGGTGTGGGGAAGCGTATCGCCGTAGGCAGCGCCGCAGACTTCGCACACCGCCTGCTTTGAGCAGGAAGCGGTACCGCCCTTGTGAGCTTCTTTTGCGGTGATCTCGTTGCAGTTGGCACACTTGAGCCAGTGGCTGTCTGCGTCATGCTGTTGAATCGTAAAGCTGTGGTCTTTCTTTTCAATGACAATGCTGTTCAGCGGCGTTTTTTCTTCATCGTCAGCAAAATCCTTATCGCAGACGCCGCAGTGATAGTGCGCAACCGTACCGGTACTTGTGCAGGTTGCATCTTCACCGGGGATCAATTCGCCGTAGTTATGTGCGCCGAAATCTAACGTTTCTTTTGTTTCGTCGGACAGATTCTCATTTTCAAACGCAGCCGTGTAAGTCGTCACGCGCTTCTCCACGCAGGATCCGGTTGTTGTTTCGGCAGTGATCGAGGTTGCATCCACCGTCGTGGTTGCGTTACAATTCTTGCAAGGAACAGTTGCCGTACACTTGGTATAGCCTTCCCATGCATAGGTCACATCTTCGCTTTCGTAATCCCAAACGTGATCCTCGGTCTTAATCTTATCAACTTTCGAATTTTTGAATTCCTGTTCGAGATAGGTTGCCGTTGCGGTATAGGTCTTGGAGCCGTCGTTCGGGTGGATCGGCTCCTCAATCACCGGTTCGGAAACAGTCGCGGTCAAGGGTTTGGTATGACCGCTTGTATCCGCATCACACGCAGTGCAGGTGAGTGTAACCGTTACATCATAAGTTTCTTTTTCTTCGTTCCACGTCCATGTCCAGTCCTTATCCTTCGGAGCACCGTATGTATGGCCGGCCTCGGAAGTGTCAAACCCGAGCGACGCATGACCGCTGAGATACAGTCCGCAATCGTTGCAAAGGACGCCTGCGGTAAAGCCTTCCGTGACACAGGTGGCTTTGACTGCCGGTTTTTCGCTGGTGTTCTTGTGGTTATTCAAGTTGGTATAACCATAAGCCGTGTTGCAGTCCTTGCAGATCGCTTTGGCGCTGCAGGTTGCTTCGCCGCCGGAGCAGCTTGCCGTTTCGCTATGTCCCTGTGTATCCTCATTGCAATCTGCAACTGTGCAAACGCGGGTATGGGTACCGTTGTTGTTCGACGTCCACGGACCATAGCTGTGACCTGTTTTAGGCAGGGTCACAGTTTTGGTATCATAGTATTCTGCGCCGTCAAAATTCACAGTCGCTTTATAAACTTTGTTGCCGTCTGCAACGCAAGTGGGGGAAACCGTGGTGCCGGTCTGTTCAACGGTCGCCGTCTGTGTTTTCACATGGGTGGCATCGTTTTTGCAAACAAATGTTACAGTCGCCGCAGGTTTGGCATTCGGATTATCCAAACCCGTCCATTTAAATCCCTGCGACTGGTAGTCGTGCCCCTTGGGTTCGCCCTTTTCCATGTCTTCAGTTTCAAAGGTTTCGCCGTTAATGACGGCAACATATTTGACGATCTGCGCGTTTTCGCAGGTTTGCTCGGACACTTCCACCTCTTGCATCTTTACCTTTACCTGAGAAAGAGGATGATTCTTGCAGGTGCCGTAGGCATACCAGACGCCTTTTTCCTGTGTGAAACGCACACCGGCTTCATCAAAAGTATGCTGCGCCATGGGAAGCGTCACATCTTCTGTTTCGTCAGTAATGTTTTCGTTCTCAAAGGTTGCGGTATAACGACCCGTACCTTTGCTCTGGCAGGTAGGTTCCGAAACAACAGCGTATTTGACGCCCTTGG
>CACWJV010000164.1:5089-6405 GCA_902761265.1 Oscillospiraceae bacterium
CATTGTCATAAGCCCAATAGTGAACGATTGTATCCGCCAATGGAAGTTCTTTAAATTCGCCGCTTTCGCTCAGGGTAAAGCATGTGCCGTCGGCACCGACGTAATACTCAATATTACCGTCTGCTTCTGTGGTCGCTTCGGCTGCCGCAACCTTTTGTTTCACCTGTGCGTCTTGTGCAAAATATGCTTCGGGAAGTACGTTGGAAAACGTACCGCCGGAAATAAACGCGTTCACGCGGGTTTCGTTATCTGCCAGGAACACCACGACCGCATCTTCTTTGGCTGTGCTGGTGAACGTGCCGTCCTTGACGCTGACAGAAATCTCGCCGTCTTTGTTCAACTGCGGGTTTGCGATCGCAAGCGCGACGGTGCCCTTCACGTCGGCGTCGCCGGAAATTTCCACTTTGATATTGTTCTTTGTCGTGTGCTGCGCAACAGCGATACCACAGCCTGTGGAAGTCGTGCCGTTGCCGTTGGGAACAAAACTGTAGGCGCCGTTGCCGGTGATTTTGCCGCCGGTCACATTCAGATTGCCGGAACGCACTTCGATGCCGGTGCCGGACGCAGTATCATTTCCTGCCGTAATAGTGCCGCCCTTAACATTGACAGTTGCATAACCGTTGAGCGCAATACCGACGCCGGCACCGGAGATGGTCGCGCCTTCATTGACATTGATGACACTATTGCCATCCAAGATATTACCGGAAACAAAGAGATTATCCAGAAGACTGCCGTTGACATCGATCTGTGTGCCATAAGCAACTTTAGCATTGGTTGCAGGCCAAAGAATGAGAGCGAAGTTTGATCCGTCGGTTCCAACCGTTGCATCTTCCGCAATCGTCAGTCTGTTTTGTTTGCCAGGTTCAAGCGAAGTATCGTCCGATCCAATCACACTGATGGTTTGAATTTGTCCGTTCTCCAGGACAGTTCCTTTTAAACGACCGTTTTTAATCGTGAGATTGCCTTTAAGAAGGGCAACCTTTCCCTCAACATAGTCGAATGCGTCTGCATTCAGATCGAGGATAACAGTCTTATCTGCATTGAGTATAATATTGCCGATGGCTTGTTTCAACGCTTTGACTGTACCGGTTCCTCCATCTGGAATCGCTTTGATTGCCTTCGACACGGTCGCATACGTCGTCGTCGGTTTGCCGTCGATGACAAGCGCCACTACATCCCCTTCCGCCGCAAACACCGCAAACGGCATCGACAGCGTGAGCATCAGCACCGCAAGCAGAACTGCGAGGGTTCGTTTGGTTGTTTTGAACATATTGTTTCCTCCTTTTTTTCGAATACCGACGGCTGCAATGGCAAAT
>CACWJV010000165.1 GCA_902761265.1 Oscillospiraceae bacterium
TGCGGGCGATTCGATAGATTGCCTGCGGCAATTCGATATACCGCCGCCTGAAGCGGCGGTTCGAGATGTCTGCTGTGCAGACAAGTTTTATTCTTCTTTCCCCAGCTTCCGGTACCGCGTCAGATACATCGTCACAAAGCACGCTGTGCCGCCGAGGAAGTTGGACACCGGCTCCGCCCAAAACACGCCCTTGACGCCGAGCGCCGTCAGCGGCAAAAGCAGCGTGAGCGGTACCACAATGACTGCCTTGCGTAACAGCGAAAAGAAGATCGCCCGCTTGGCGTCGCCGAGCGCCTGAAACGTGCTTTGTCCGGCGAACTGCAGTGCCATGAACACGAAGCCGAAAAAGTAGATGCGCAGCATCGCGCTGCCTGTGTCGATCATGGCGGGGTCATCGGTGAAGATCGATACCCACACATGCGGAAACAGCACCACCAGCAGCCACGCGACCAGCGTATACGCCGCGCCGGCGAGCGTGTTGAACCGAATGCCCTGCTTCACGCGGTCATACTGCTTTGCACCGTAGTTGTAGCTGATGACCGGCAGCGCGCCGCTGACCATGCCTGTGACGGCGAGGGTGAACACCTCGCGCACGGACGACAGCACCGTCATCACGCCGACATACAGATCGCCGCCGAAGCGCTGCAGCGTGGTGTTGCACGCCACCTGCACCAGACACGCCGTGCCCTGCATGATAAAGTTGGACGTGCCGAGCTTTGCAATGTCTTTGATGATGCGCCCGTCGGGCGTCATGTTTTTGCGGGTCAGCCGCACCGGCGGACGCCGACCGCATAAAAACCGCAGCACCCACGCCGCAGAGACCGCCTGACTGACCACCGTCGCCAGCGCCGCGCCGCGCACGCCGAGCCGCAGCGCAAAGATGCACACCGGGTCCAGCGCGATATTGCACACCGCGCCGATGATAACCGACAGCATCCCGACCGCCGGAAAGCCCTGCGCGTTGATATAGCCGTTGAGCCCTGTGGCGAGCATGGAGAACACCGCGCCCAGCAGGTAGATTTGCAGATACGGCCCGGCATAGGCATAGGACGCTTCCGTGGCGCCGAACGCAAACAGCAGCGGCCGGCAGAAAAGCAGACACAAAACCGTGACCGCGCCCGCGCTGCACAAAAGCGCAAAGCAGGCGTTGCCGAGAATGCGGCCGGCCTTCCGGTCATCCCCCTCGCCGCGCGCGATGGAAAACAGCGGCACGCCGCCCATGCCGAACAGCGCCGCAAACGCCATCACGATGGTCACGACCGGAAACGTCAGTCCGAGCCCCGTGAGCGCCATTGCACCGTTTTCACCCATGTGGCCGATATAGATGCGGTCTACCACGTTATACAGCAGCAACACCGCCTGCGCGACCGTCAGCGGCAGCGCCTGCGCCAGGATGTTTTTCCACACGGGCCCTTTGCCGAAATCGCGCGGCGCCCTGGAAGCCATAACGATCGCTCCTTCCTTTGAAAAATCTGTATAGTATTGTACCGCAATTATCGCCGGTTTGCAAGGGCAAACAAAAAGAAATCGGGCGGTCAGCGACCGCCCATCGGATTCAGATGTGCTGCTTATTCGCCGTCTTGCGGGCTGTCTTTTGCGGCAACCTCCACGCAAAAGCCCTTGTGGCCGCAGTGGGTGCAGGTCAACTTTCGCGTTTTCGGCGTGTGCCGCGCCCAAAACATCTCTTTGAACGACGGCTTGAACACCGTGTGGCAGTCGGGGCAAAGATAGGCGACGCTTTTATAATAGTAGCGCGAAATCACGATCCCCCACGGAATCGCAACCACGACATACAGCGCAAACACCCACCAGATTCCCCGGAACACCCACAGCAGAATGCCCGCGATTTCGAGCAGCGAAACCGGGATCGCACTGAGGATCATAGTCAGACGGACTTTTTTCAGATTGTTTTTGTTCTGCATGGTATAAGCTATATCGCCGATGGATTCCACCGAGATGTCGCCCGCGCCCTTCAGCTCGCGCCGCAGCGTTTCCAGCTTTTCGAGCTGTTCGCTCTTTGCGCCGATCTCGTCCCTGAGCGCCATTTCCTGCTGCTGCAGCAGCAGATCGATCACGTCGTCGGCGTTTTGTTCGGCCAAAATCTGCTTGACCGTTTCGATCGGCAGCCCAAGCTCCCGCAGAAAGCAAATGACGCGCATGCGCCGCAGATCGCCGTCGCTGTAAAGCCGCCGCCCGCCTTCGGAAAGCGCCGCCGGCGTCAGCACGCCGCGCGTGTCATAGTACTGGACCGTGCGCACCGTCACGCCGCAAAGCTTTGCGAGTTCTCCCGTTGTGTAGTTGGACATAGCTTTCCACCTCCTTCGCGTCCAATATAGCATGTGACGCTACGTCATGAGCAACCCCTGACGCAGGGGGATTTTTCAAAAAGGGCGAAAAAACTGCCGTTTTTCCGTATTGTACCGCATCTGCGTCTTTGATGCAAGAAAAAAAGACCGCCGCTATCGGACGGTCGGGGATGTGCGGGATCGGGCGCAATTGCGCCGGGAAGACGCAGCTCTTATTTGTTTTCGAGCCACGCGTTCGCTTTCACAGCGGACAGGCACTTGATGTCTTCCTTTTTATACTTGCTTTCTGCGCCGCCGTTGACATACAGGAAGTAGTAGCCCTTTTCGTTTTGATAAAGGGTCTCTTCGTAGCCTGCCGGGTCGCCGAACACACCGCAGGTGCGTTTTTCGATGAGGGTGGAAGTTTCGGTGTCGTATTCGCGTTTGGAAATAATCTTTTTCATGATGTAAAATCCTTTCTTGTTTTTCCGATTTTTGTTATTCTACCACTGTTTTGTGTAAAATACAATGTGCACTATGCCGAAAAAAAGCAGAGAAACCCGGGTGTAATTTGGAAATAATGAGACATAATAGACAAAAATCGACGCCTTTCACCAGCGTAATAAAAGATTCCCGTCCGGTTTTGCGGCGGCGGTTTTGCTTGCATTTTTCCTCTCTGGAAGTTATAATAGAAAAAATACCGCACAAAAGGATGGTGTCGCAGGATGGAAAACAGCTTTTACAACGAATTCACAATCATCGAAAACCGGTTTATGAAAGAAAACGTCTTTACCCATATGGAGCCGGAAGACCGCCCGCTTCCGACCTATGAAGGCGAAAAAGAAAAGCTTCCGCGCCCCGTGTGGGACGGCCACGCCGACGCGCTGCGCTGCTATGACAAAGCGTGGCTTCTTGCGTTCGGCAATCTTTGCAAACCGACGCCGGGCACGGGGTATGTGTCCAGCTTTATTGACACCGCGTTCAACGGCTGCATTTTTATGTGGGATTCGTCGTTCATTTTGATGTTCGGCAAATACGGCGCGCGCTCGTTTGATTTTCAGGGCACGCTCAACAACTTTTATTCCCACCAGTATCCCGACGGCTACGTCTGCCGCGAGATCGAGGAAGACACCGGCCGCGACCATTTCACGCGCTTTGACCCCGCCGCCACCGGCCCGAACGTTATGCCGTGGTGCGAATGGGAATACTTTAAAAACTTCGGCGACAAAGACCGGCTGGCAAAGGTTTTCCCCTGCCTGATGGCCTATCATGAATGGCTGCGCGACAACCACACCTGGCGCGACGGCACCTATTGGTCCAGCGGCTGGGGCTGCGGGATGGACAATCTGCCGCGGCTGCAGGCGGGCTATCACGTCGCGTTTTCCCATGGCCACATGGTTTGGAACGACGCGTGTATGCAGGAGCTTCTGACCTGCAAGATTCTGATCGACATGGCCGCCGTGCTCGGCCGCGAAGACGACGTCCAAGCGCTGCACGCCGAGCGCGACTATCTCATGCATGTGGTCAACGACCGACTATGGGACGACAAAACGGCGTTTTACTACGACCTTTGGAAAAACGACCGTTGGAACTACGTCAAGCATATCGGCGCCTATTGGGCGCTTTTAGCCGAAATCGTGCCGGCTGACCGCGCCGACCGATTTATTGCCCACCTCGAAAACGAAACCGAATTTGCAACGCCCTGCCCGGTGCCGGCGCTGTCCGCCGACCATCCGCAGTTTGACCCGGACGGCGACTACTGGAACGGCGGCGTGTGGGCGCCCACCAACTATATGGTGCTGTGCGGACTCGACAAATACGGCCGCTTCGCGCTGTCCCACAAAATTGCACGGCGCTATCTCGACTATGTGGTGTCCGTGTTCAACGACACCGACACGGTGTTTGAAAGCTACGCGCCCTGTCCGGACGAAACGGGCAAGCCGCACAAAGGCAATCCGTCGCGCGGAGACTTCGTGGGCTGGACGGGTCTTGCGCCGATCTCGGTGATGTTTGAATTCGTCTTCGGCATCAAGCCCGACGCCGAACAAAACGTCATCCGCTGGCACATCAATCTGACCGAGCGTCACGGCGTGGAGCGCTATCCGTTTGGCAAAGAAACCACGCTCACGCTGCTGTGTGAAAAAAGAGACAGCGTCCACGACGAACCGGTTGTCACAATCAAATCGGACAAACCGGTCACGGTGGAACTGTTTTGGGACAACGACAGCCAGCATAAAACCGTCACAATCGCATAACAAAAAGGCTTCCTGCCGCGGCAGGGAGCCTTTTTCTCTGTTCAATCTGCGCCGAGCCATTGCAGCACGGTATGGATCTCCTGTTTGTAGCCGTCGTTGTCATTCGGTGTTTCCAAAATAAACGGCCGCCCCTGCAGCGCCGGGTGCAGCGCGATGCGACGCATGGCGTCTGTGCCGAGAAACCCGCGGCCGAGCTTTTCGTGACGGTCTTTCCGGGAGCCGCAATCGTTTTTGCTGTCGTTGAAATGCACGGCGAGCAATCGATCAAGGCCGATCACACGGTCAAATTGCGTCAGCACGCCGTCGGGGTCGTGTACCAGATCATATCCGGCGTCCCAGACGTGGCAGGTGTCAAAGCACACGCCGAGCTTTTCCTTTTGTTCCACCCGGTCGATGATTTCCCGCAGCTCTTCGAACCTTCCGCCGACCTCCGACCCTTTGCCGGCCATCGTTTCGAGCAGCACCGTGGCAGTTCAGCGCGTCCGCGATCAACCGGATCCCGGTTTCCGTGCCCTGCCCGGTGTGCGACCCGGGATGAAAATTGTAAAAGCTGCCCGGGAAATACGCCATGCGGACCAGATCCTTTTTCAGCATATCCAGCGCGTTGCGGCGCGTCTGTTCGTTTGCGGCGCACAGGTTCATCGTATAGCTCCCGTGGGCGACTGTGGGGCCGAAGCGCTCGTTTTTCAGCAGCGTCCCCAGCTTTTCGGCGTCGGCCGGCTCCAGCGCCTTCGTTTTGCCGCCGCGCGGATTGCGGGTGAAATAGGCGAATGTGTTGCCGCCGAGCGAAAGCATGGTCTCGCCCATCGCGGCAAAGCCGCCCGAGACCGACAGATGACAGCCGATATAGATCAAAGCACAGCCCTTCTTTCGACGTTTTCTGTAATTGTAGCCGCCATCCGCGCGGTTGTCAAGTCTGCCCGGCGCAAAAAGCTCTTTACTTTTCCCGCCGCGCGTTTTATAATAAAGACACCTTGAATCACAGCCGGAGAGGATCTGATTGTATGCAGCAAACGCCCGAACAGCGTGCAAAAGCACTGCTCGCCCAAATGACGCTCGACGAAAAGATCGATCAGGTCACAGCCGAGATGCTCTTTGAAATCGACGACACCTATGAAAGCCGCCGCAATCCCCTGCTCGGCTCCTATCGCAACCCTGGCCATTTTATGCACTATCAGCGCCCGACTCCCGCAACGCCCGGCGAAGTGACCCGCCGGATCAACGAAGACGTCCGCATCAGCATCGACGCCCAGCCGCACCGTATCCCGCCGATTGAAAACGGCGAAGCGCTCCACGGCGCACAGTGGGGCATGGCCACGAATTTTCCCCAGCCGATCGGTCTTGCGTCCTCGTTTGACCCGGCCATGGTGGAACGGGTGGCAAATGTGATCGGCAAAGAATGCGCCGCCGTCGGTGTGCGTCAGGTTTTTTCGCCGGTGGTCAACCTTGTGCGCGACTGCCGCTGGGGACGGACTGTGGAAACCTACGGCGAAGACGTGCTGCTGTCGTCCGATATGGGCGCGGCGATGTGCCGCGGTCTGCAGCAAAACGGCGTGATCGCCACACCCAAGCATTTTGCCGACAACTACGCCGCCGGGGGCAGGGATTCCAACTATGCCGAAACCGACGAACGCACGCTGCGCGAAACAATTTTGCCGCCGTTCAAGGCGTGCTTTGACGCCGGCGCACAATCGGTGATGGCGGCCTACAACGCGTGGAACGGCGTGCCCTGCAGCGCAAACGAAACGCTGCTGACCGATATGCTGCGCAACGAATGGGGCTTTGACGGCTTTGTCGTGTCCGACTACTGCGGCGTGGAGGGGCTTTATTCCGCCCACCGGATCGCCAAAGACACCGCGCACGCGGCGGCAATGGCGCTCAAAGCCGGACTCGACGTGATTTTGCCCTACGACCGGACGGAAACGGTCCGGCAGGCGATCGAAGCCGGACTGCTCACCGAACAGGAGCTCGACCGCAACGTGCTGCGTGTGCTGACGGCGAAGTTCCGGCTCGGCCTGTTTGAAAAACCCTTTTGCGACCCGGACGCCGCGGACCGGCTTGTGCGCTGCGACGCCCACCGTGCGTTGGCGCTGGAAGCGGCCCGCGAGAGCATTGTGCTGCTCAAAAACGACGGCGTCCTGCCGCTGCAAAAAGAGAAGCTTCGCCGTATCGGCGTGTTTGGCCAAAGCGCCGACCTGATTCCGATCGGCTCCAACTACGCCGGCCCCTACGGCACGGCGTGGCAGGGCAGCGACGCGCCCACCTGTTTGCAGGCATTGCAGGCGTTTTGCGGCGGCGAGGTTGAATTTGTCCGGGCGGCGGCCGACGAGATCGACGCCGTGGCGCCCACGTGCGACGTCAATCTCTATTTCACTTCGATCGTGGAGGGCGAAGGCAGCGACCGCAGCCGTCTGCGTCTGCCCGACATCACCACCCACAAGGCGCACCTCGACGACGCCGGCCTCATCGTGGACAGCGCAGAGCAGTCGATCACGGAAAACCAGGAGCGGTCGATCCTGCGGCTGCAGAAAAAGAACCCGAACCTCGTGGTGATTTTGCTCAACGGCGCGCCGATCGACATGACCGCGTGGATCGAAGCGGTGCCGGCGGTGGTCGAAGCGTGGTATCCCGGCGAACAGGGCGCCAAGGCGCTGGCGGAGATTTTGTTCGGCGCAACCAATCCGTCGGGCAAACTGCCGATCTGCATGCCGAAAAGCGTCGGCCAGCTTCCGCTGTTTTACGCCGTCAAGCCCTCGGGCCGCGGCTTTGCCTATTGCGACGACGACGGCAAACCGCTGTTTCCGTTCGGCTTCGGCTTGAGCTATACGACGTTTGCCGTATCGGACGCAACCGTTCGTTTGACAGATACCGGCGCGGCGGTCACCTGCCGCCTGACCAACACCGGCGGCTGCTCAGGCACCGAGGTTTTACAAGTCTATCTCGGCTCCCACGACTGCGACGTGGTGCGGCCGATGAAGGAACTCAAAGCCTATACCCGGGTCACACTCGCGCCGGGCGAAAGCAAAACCGTCCGGCTGGATCTCGGCACACAGGCGTTTTGCTACTATGACCGCGCGCTGCGCTTTGGGCTGCACGACGGCGACCACACGCTGCTGCTCGGCACGTCGTCGGACACAGCGGACGCGTCGTTTGAAGTTTGCGTGCGCGGCGGCAAACTCGCTTTGCCGCAAACCTGACATCCACAGAAAGCGAAGGAACGTACCATGCAGCGCTATGACTTTACCATCCGCAGCAAACAGGAGATGCTCGACGTGATCGACACTTTCGGCTTTCTGCCGTTTTTTGCCGGTTCCATCCCCGGCTTTTCGCTGGAGGAGCATGTGGCGCCGGAGCTTTGGTATTCCCATGCGAGCGATTCGTGGCCGGTCTGGGAATGGAAAGGCCCGGTTATCCGCGAAAGCGGCTGCGCCTACGGCAAGTTTTTCGAAAACAAGGCGGCGTTCATCAG
>CACWJV010000166.1 GCA_902761265.1 Oscillospiraceae bacterium
AAGGCCCGTGCCCTCCGACAGCTCGCGGTAGATGTGGTTGGCGTATTCGCCCTTGAACAACAGATCGGCCTTTTCGCTGTCGCTCTTCTTTTTATAGAGCTGGCGGAACTCGTCGCGCAGATCCTTGGGCAGACGCCGGATAAAGGCGTTGATATCCTTGCGCGCCTCCTCTTCGCTGTTGACCTTATAGCGCGTTTGCAAAATTTTCTGCTTTTGTGCGGGCGTCTTGGGTTCGCCCAGACCGATATAGCCGAACTCGGCGAGGATGATCGGCTTTTTGGTCAGTGTATAGGCGTATTTCATCAGCGCCGGGAAGGTTTCGATGGACTTCACAATGTTTTCGAAGCAGCCGAAATACAGATCGATGCCGACATAGTCGATGTACTGGTTATACTTCGCCATCAGCGGCGGCAGCTCCAGCACGCCCAGACCGCCGAGGTTGTAGCCGATCAGGATCTTGCCGCGGATCGGATACATCGCCTTTGCCTGTTCGCCGATAAACTTTGCGGCCTCCTGCATCGTCAGCGGATCGGTGAACCGGTCAACGCCCATCTCGTTGGTGATCTGGATCGCACCGGCGATGCCGCGCAGATCCTTGAGCAAAAAGCGCGCGACGTTCTGAATCTTTTTGACGTCCTTGTCCTTGCGGATATCAAGCCCGTGTTCCAGGAACTCATCCGGATACGGTGTGATCGCCATGAGCTTGATGCCGCGTTTGGCATAGGCGTTCATTTCTTTTTTCCAGCTTTTGTAGCTTTGGCTGAGTTTGCCGTTGTCGTCAAAGGGATAGGGAATATCCTCGCGGATCCAGCCGATGTTGGCTTTTTTGATCTGTTTGTATTCCGGTTCGGGGTGGCAGATGCCGGCCATGAAGCCGTCGGTTTTGTCGAGCGCTTCGACAACGGCGGCCTTTTCCTGCGCGTTCATCGTGACCTGGCTCACGCCGAAAAACAGGGAGAGTACAGGCGTCAGAACTGCCAAAAGAATGCTGATTGCTTTTGCTGCTGCAGATGGTACTTGCATAGTGTTTCCTCCTTGTTATTGTCCTTAGCCTTATTCTAGCATACCTTGCAGCAATAGTTGTGTATAAATTGTGAATTCGTGAATTTTTTATGAAAGAAAAATGACGCGTTGGACATAAAAAAGGCTGCTGCGTTTTTGAACGCAGCAGTTCCGGCTGTTTGCTGTTTGTCAAAGACCGGCTTTTAAAACGGCGGCTACCCGGTCCGGAATGCGGGTCGTTACATTATCGGGATGCAGACGCAATATCTTGGAAAGCTGCTCCTCGTTCGACGCCGTCCACAAAGAGACCGCAAGACCGTGTTTGCGCATGGCGGCGACGATGGTCGGGGTCACATTGTGGAAATTGCAGTTGAGACCGACGGCGCCGCAGGCTTTGATCCGCTTGACCAGCCGCGCCGCATAGGCGCGGGAGTGCTTGAACAGGGGATTGATGCCGCAGTTCAGATAATAGGGGATCTTCGGTGCGCCGGCGCGCACGGCGGGCACAAACGACTGGAAGACGCCTGTGAAAAAGATCTGATCGAGTACGCCGGTTTGCTCGGCCAAACGCTGCACGGCGGGCAGGTTGTCGGTCGATTTGAGATCGACGTTCGCCTGCTTGTCCGGGTGCTGCGCCAAAAGGCGGAAGGCCTCCTCCAATGTCGCAACATCCTTGGGCAGCGGCCAGTTGTGCGACAGCACGGGCACGCCGTCGGCGGTGAACCGGACGTCAAATTCCACGATATCGGCGTTTGCAAGTCCGGTCTGCATGGAGAGCAGCGAATTTTCCGGCGTGTTCATCGCGCCGGTATGTGCTGTAACGGTAAAGGCTTTTTCCGCCTGTTGCTTCGTGTTCATGTGGATCGCCTCAGTCTTTCATCTGTGCTTTGTAATAGTTCATCAGGCAGCCTTCGAGGATAATGGTCTTTTCGTCTTCGGTCAGACCCTTGACATAGAGCGTCAGATCCTCCACGCCGTCTTTCGTAATCACCTTTGCCGGAATGGTTTCCACGCCGTTTTGGATCGCGTTGCGGATGCCGGGGACAAAGACGTAGTCGCCTACGCTGTACGGGAACGCGCGGTCGGGGTCGATCGTAAACGGCAAAATGCCCCAGTTGATGCAGTTGGAGCGGTAGCGCTTGGTGGCGAACTGGTAGCAGATGTTGGCGAAGCCGCCGAGCACCTTCTGGCACGACGCCGCCTGTTCACGCGCGGAGCCGTCGCCGGGCTTTTTGGCAAACACGCACGAGCCGAACTGCGTGTGCTTTGCGGTCGTCGCCGCGTCGGCGCAGACTTTTGCAAGCACGGTTTCCACTTCGTCGCTCTTTCCGGCGCGGCGGGCGGCCTCTTCTTTGGCCACCGCTTTGGCGCGCGGCACATACTGCGGTTCGCGGCGCGAGAGGGCGAATTCACTCAGCCGCAGCGGATTGGAGCGGTAGGACGAGGTTTCGCCCGAGGGGATCAGCTCGTCCGTGGTGGTCACGTCGTCGTGCAGCACGCAGGCGAGCTTGAGCAGCAGATTGTCTTCGAGTGCATACATCTGCGGCCAGTCGGTGATGTTGGGGCCGAACCGCAGCTCCGCCGTCGGGTCGGCTTTGCCAAAGCCCTGATACACGCGCTTGTCATACACGCTCTTTTCAAACGTGTAGGTGTAATCGGGTACGTCGTAGTCGATATCGGTCGCCGCCGTGAGCACACCGCCGTTGCGGGCGGTCGCCGCAATGGAACGCGCGTCCATGAGCGCCACGGCGGAGAGCTGGCCGTCGCCGGGTTTGCTGCCTTCGCGGTTGGGGAAGTTGCGCGTCGTATGGCGGATCGAAAGGCCGTTGTTGGCAGGCACGTCGCCGGCGCCGAAGCATGGGCCGCAGAAGCAGGGCTTAAACACCGCGCCGGCCTCCAGCAGCGTTTGCTGCACACCGTTTTTGAGCAGCGCCAGATTCAGCGGTACGCTCGACGGATAGATCGAAAGGTTGAAATAGCCGTCGCCGGTGGACTTGTCCTTGAGGATGGCCGCCGCTTCACAGATGGAATCGAACATACCGCCCGAGCAGCCGGCGATCACGCCCTGATCGACGTGGATCTCGCCGTTTTGCGCTTTGTCCGTGAGATGAAAGTTGACCTTGTCGCCAAACTGCTTTTTGGCTTCCGCCTCCACCTGGCGCAGAAGATCGGGGTTCTGCTGCAGCTCGTGGATCGTATAGGCGTTGGACGGATGGAAGGGCAGGGCGATCATGCTTTCGAGCTTCGACAGATCGATCTTCACAGCCATGTCGTAATACGCGCCGTTTTGCGGTTTGAGCGCCTTATAGCCCTCGGGTCTGCCGTGGACTTTATAGTATTCCTGCACCTTGTCGTCGGTCTCCCAGATCGAGGACAGACAGGCCGTTTCGGTTGTCATCACGTCCACACCGATGCGGAAATCGACGCTCAGATTCCGGACGCCGGGGCCGCAGAATTCGAGCACCTTGTTGGTCACAAGGCTTTCTTTGAACACCTTGCCGCACAGGGCGATCGCCACATCGTGCGGGCCGATGCCGCGTTTGGGCGTACCCTCCAGCCAGACCAGAACCACCTGCGGCGCGGGAATGTCCCACGTGTTTTTGAGCAGTTGCTTGACCAGCTCCGGGCCGCCTTCGCCGACGCCCATCGTGCCCAGCGCGCCGTAGCGTGTATGGCTGTCGGAGCCGAGGATCATGTTGCCGCAGCCGGTCATCATCTCGCGGGCATACTGGTGGATGACCGCCTGGTTGGCCGGCACATAGATGCCGCCGTATTTTTTGGCGGCGGACAGGCCGAACACATGGTCGTCCTCGTTGATCGTTCCGCCGACAGCGCACAGCGAGTTGTGGCAGTTGGTCAGCGCATAGGGAATCGGGAATTCCCGCAGGCCGCTGGCACGCGCCGTCTGGATGATGCCGACGTAGGTGATGTCGTGGGAAATCAGCGCGTCAAAGCGAATTTGCAGCGCGTCGTTGTCTTTTGACTGGTTGTGGCTGCGCAAAATGGAATAGGCGATGGTGCCGTCGCGTCCCTTGTCGCCGATGCCGGCGGCTGCAAGCGCCTGCTGCTGTTCCTGTTCGCTGCCGCAAAGCAGCGCACCGTTCAGATAGTGCACACCGTGGTTGATAATCTCGATCATATCGTATCCTTCCTTTCCGGGGAGTAGTATCTTCTGTAAACCGTGTTGATCTCGCGGTAGTACGGTTCGTCAATCATGGACAGTGCGTCGGCGCTGATGCGGAAGATCCAGTTGTCCTTGTCGGTGCCGGGCGTATTCATCCGCGCGTCTTTGCCGAATCCGCACATATCCTGCACAGCGATGATTGCCGTGGCGGCGCCGGAGCGCCACACCGTTTCGATGATCGCGCGGCACGAGCCGGAATAAAATCCGCCTTCGCCCCACTCGCGGCCGCCGAAGCAGCAATAGCGCAGCGCAAAGGTACGTTCTGCGGGCGAAGCGTCCCACAGCCAGCCCAAAAGCGTGTTGTTGTCGTGGGTGCCGAGATAGGCGATGCAGTTTTTCGGGTAGTTGTGCGGCAAATGGGTGCTGTCGCCGTTCGGATCAAAGCCGAACTGGACCACGCGCATACCGGGGAACCCGGTGTCCTGCAGCAGCCGCACTACGTCTTCGCCGAAAATGCCGAGATCCTCCGCGATGATGTCCGCGTCGGGCAGCGCATGCCGGATCGCGTCAAACAGCGCCATGCCGGGACCTTTTTGCCATTGGCCGGTTTTGGCCGTTTTGCTCTCATACGGCACTTCCCAATACGACGCGAAAGCGCGGAAGTGGTCGATTCTGACGCGGTCAAAGAGCTTGCTCGCGTGCGAGACGCGGGCGATCCACCAGCGGTAGCCGTCGTTTTTCATCGCGTCCCAGTCGTACAATGGGTTGCCCCAAAGCTGGCCGTCGGCGGAAAAATAATCGGGCGGCACGCCGGCCACTTTTTTGGGCAGCAGCGTTTTGTCGTCAAGCAAAAACAGCTTCGGATTGCTCCAGACGTC
>CACWJV010000167.1 GCA_902761265.1 Oscillospiraceae bacterium
TAAAAAAATGGAGCGGATGACGGGGCTCGATTCGCGGCGCGAACTGCGCGCCTTGGTCGGCCGCGGTCGAAACAGTCCACCGGACTGTTTCTCTGTGCCGCGGCTCCTTCGAGCCCGGATAGAAACAGCTAAAAAAATGGAGCGGATGACGGGGCTCGAACCCGCTACCTCCACCTTGGCAAGGTGGCGCTCTACCAGATGAGCTACATCCGCACGTGGTGCTTCCGGTCGGAATCGAACCAACGACACGCGGATTTTCAGTCCGCTGCTCTACCAACTGAGCTACAGAAGCAAAAATGGCGACCCGGAACGGGCTCGAACCGTCGACCTCTAGCGTGACAGGCTAGCGTTCTAACCAACTGAACTACCGGGCCACTTGACACTGCATGTTTGCCTCGCAGCGACTTGTATACTATACCAAACAAAACCGCGTTTGTCAATGACCTTTTGAAAAAAAGTTGAAAAAATTTCTCTTTTCTCAAAACAGCGGCCAGTCGGGCAGTCCCGTCTGTGCATCGGGGACTTTCAGTTCCTCGTCGTCGGGCTCATCGGTGCCGCGCGGCAAAAAGCGGGAAATGTAGCGCATGATGAAAATCATAAACAGCAAAAGCGAACGCATAGAACCAAGGGACATTGACGATCGCCTCCTAACAAAAGAATCTTTCTGAATATAAAAAAACTATACAACAGGACCTTTCGTTCTTTGTCAAAAAAACGTAAACATTTCATTAACAAACGATTCAGAATCATAAAAAAGGTTTTTTGCAAGAAAAAGGGCAGACAGAATCGAACGCCTGTCTGCCGAAAGAAAGCTTTATTTCGTGCCGAAGATCCGGTCGCCCGCGTCGCCGAGACCGGGGACGATGTAGCATTTGTCGTTCAGCTTTTCGTCCTGTGCCGCGCAATAGATATGCACGTCCGGGTGCGCCTTTGACAGCGCCGCAATGCCTTCCGGCGCAGCGATCAGGCAAAGGAAGCGGATGCTCTTGGGATGGCGCTGCTTGATCTGAGAGATCGCGTCGATGCCCGAGCCGCCGGTTGCCAGCATCGGATCCACCACGAACACGTCGCGCTTTTCGATATCCTTGGGCAGCTTGCAAAAATACTCCACCGGCTGCATCGTCGTTTCGTCGCGGTACAGACCGATGTGGCCCACACGCGCCGACGGCACCATGCGCAGCATGCCGTCCACCATGCCGAGACCAGCGCGCAGAATCGGGACCACGGCGAGCTTTTTGCCGGCGAGCTGTTTGACGGTCGTTTTGCAGATCGGCGTTTCAATCTCAACGTCCTGCAGCGGCAGATCGCGGGTGGCCTCATAGCACATGAGCATGGCGATCTCGCTGACCAGTTCGCGGAAATCCTTGGAGCTGGTGCGTTTGTCGCGCAAAATGGAAAGCTTGTGCTGAATCAGCGGATGGTCGAAAATAGTCACGTTGTTATTCATGATTCAAAGTCCTTTCTTTGCTCGTTGGTAAGATTATACACCTGTTTTTCCGGGGTGTCAATATTTGATGCAGATGGGCACAGTGCCGTCGGACAGATACTCTTTGCCGTCAAAATCGCGCGCACACTTGATGATATAGTACGCCTTTTTGAGCTTTGCCGGCGCTTTGTCGGTCAGCTTGAGATCAAGTCCGCTTTTGCTGCGGAAAACCTCGGTATAGGGGCCGTCCGGCGTTTCCGCGCGAAACAGCACATAGCGGTCGATCGACGCTGTGATGCGCACAAAGAAGGTGATGCTTCTGCCCGGGGCACGTTTCTTTTGCAGCACTTCGGTTTCGTCCAAATTGACGACCATGATCTCGTTGCCCTTCTGGCTGAAGATCAGCTCGTCGTCCTCCGCCTTGCGAAACGACTGGACGGAGTAAAAATAGATCTGGCCGGACACAAGCGTGTCGTCGCGAAACGAGAGTGTTTGCCCCTCCAGATAGGCCAGCGGCAGCGGCAGATCCACCATGGACAGCCGCCGGTTGACCCGGTAGCCGTCGGCACAGTCAAACTTTTCCCACCGCAGCTCGGCCACGCCGAAGCACGGATGCTCGGCGCTTTGGAGACGGATGGTGTGCAGATCCGCCAGCGTCACGTTTTGCGTGGTGCTGCGGCGGGTCATGGCTGTACCGTCTTTTTTGATGCGTTTGCTCGTGATGCGGTAGGTATAGACGTGGGCGGTCTCCACCTTGTCGTCCACATATTCGAACACGTCGTTTGGCAGTGTGGCCAGCTTTTCAAAGCCGCCTGTGGCGCGGTTGAGCTTTTCAACGATATACTGCTGTGCGCCCGGTGTTTCGCGCCAGGCGAGCGCAATGTGGTGATCCTCGTTTTCCAAAAGCCGGATCAGTTCGGGTTTTCCCTTGATACGGTCGGTCAGTTCAATGGACAATTCGTTCCCTCCTTACAGCAAGCGTGCGCTGTCGCGGTCCAAAAAGACGGTGACGTCCGGGTGCGTTTGCAGCACCGACGCCGGACAATGCGGCGTCACTTCGCCTTTTGCCATCGCCTTGATCGCGTTTGCCTTGCTCTCGCCGGTGGCGATCAGCAGTATTTTTTTGGCCGCCATAATATCGCCGATCCCCATCGTCAGCGCATAGCGCGGCGGTGTGCCGTTTTCAAAAAAGCGGGCGTTCGCTTCCAATGTGCTTGGCGCCAGCTCCACCATGAACGGGCCGTCGCTGAACCGGTCGCTCGGCTCGTTAAATCCGATATGGCCGTTGCGGCCGATGCCGAGCAACTGGATATCGATGCCGCCGCAGCGTTCGATTTCGGCGCGGTAGGCGCGGCAAACGCTTTCGTGCTCCGCCGTGTCAGCGGTCAAAAAGTGGACGCGACGATAGTCAAAGCCGGCCTTTTCGAACAACTGCTCGCGCATAAACGAAAAATAGCTGTGCGGATCGCTTTGCGGCAACCCGCAGTATTCGTCAAGATTGAATGTGGTCACCCCGGAAAAATCAACGCCTTCGTTTTCGTGCGCCTCAATCAGCTTTTGATAGGTTTCCACGGGTGAACTGCCGGTTGCAAAGCCCAAAACGCTTTGCGGCTTTTCGCGGACCTGACGGAGCAGGATCTCACTCACGGCAGACGCGATCTGCTGCGTGGTGTCAAAGATACGGATCTGCAATTTTTACGTCTCCTTCACTGGTTCTATCGTTTTTATCATACCACAGTTTTTCCGCTTTGACAAATATTTTTTGAAAGTATTTCTATTTTTTTCGCGTTGTGCTATAATACGGGGCAGGGAGGCGGTCCGCATGACCAAAAATTACCATACCCACACGGCGCGCTGTTTCCATGCAAAAGGCGCGGACGCCGATTATGCCGCTGCTGCCGCGCAAAGCAGTTTTTCCGTGATCGGCTTTTCGGATCACACGCCGTGGCCGTTTCGAACCTATGTCTCCGGCATGCGTATGCCGGCGTCGGCGCTTGCGGACTATGCCGAAAGCGTGCAGGCAGTCCGCGCGCAATACAAAGGCAGACTCGAAATTCTGCTTGGCCTCGAATGCGAATACTTTCCGCAATATCTGCCCTGGCTGTGCGCGATGGCGGAAAAGCATGCGCTGCAGTACGTGATCCTCGGCCACCACTTTTGCGGCGACGAGCCCGGCGGCGTCTATAACGGCAGTCTGACGACCGCCGAGGGTGTGCTGCGGTATCAAAAGGACGTATGCGACGCGATGAAAACGGGTCTGTTTTCCTATGTGGCGCACCCGGATCTTTATATGCGCGGCTACCCGGTGTTCGACGACGTATGCGAACAGGCGGCGCGTGCGATCATTGAGACGGCGATGGAGACGCAAACGCCGCTCGAATATAATCTGCTCGGTTTGCAGCACAGCAAAGCCGACGGCAAAACAGGCTATCCGTACCCGCAGTTTTGGGATCTTGTGGCCCAATACAAAGCGACTGCGATTATCGGCATCGACGCCCACACGCCCGACGCCTACTGTGATCAAGCGACAATCGAAGCGGCCCAAACGTTTTTGCGGGAAAAGAGAATTCCGGTCACGGACCGGATCCGATTGCTGACGGACTGAACGATAACAGATGAAAAGCCACCGGACGGTTTGAAACGCCCGATGGCTTTTTTAGTTTTAACAACACGGCAAATCACGCGGCGCGCGCCGGCATGCGGAACATGCGGCCAAAGAATTCACCGAAGCGCGAGAACCACGCGCCGATAGCGGCGTAATCGAGGCTCAGCTCGTTGATACCCTTGGTCACGATCACCGGGTCGGTGCGCGTGCCGAGGCCGAGATCACGGAGATTTTGCAAAATCACCTTTGCAATCTTTTCGTTGCCCTTGACGTTGGGATGAATCGTGTCAATGGCAATATAGGTCGGATCAGAGCCGAACGCGCCGGCGATATCCACGATTTCAAACGCGCCGGGGTGCTCGCGCAGATAGTCATAGATCATGTCATTGACCCGATTGGTGGCCTGCTTGACCTGCAGGCGCAGAATCTTGCCGGGGTTATACAGCGTTTGCATGAGAATTACGGCATGAGGGTTGTAGGACTTGATCTTTTCCATGATGCCGGCAAAGTTGCGGCGCATGTTGTTCGCAATGGAGTTGATGCGCGAGAACTGCTGAAATGTGACTTCAAACACCAGTCCCACGGGGTTGCTCTGGAAAAAGTCGTTGCCGCCGATGGAAATGCTGATGATATCGGCGCGCCGGACGGCGTCCTTGACATCACCGCGGTCCAGCCGCGAAAGCAGATCGGACGTGCGGTGGCCGTTTTGACCGAAGTTCTGATAGGTGTAGCCGTTGGTGTTGGCAACGATGCGGCCGTAGCAGGCCTTGTCGCCGTTGCGGATGCCGGAGCCGGCGGCAATGGAATCACCGAGTACCACATAGTGCAGCGGGTCGTTGGCGGCCATTGCGGCGGGCGCAAAGCACGAGAGCACCAGCAGCAGAGAAAGCAAAAACGCAAGCGCATGACGAACGGGTTTCATAGGGATCTCTCCTTTTTGAATTGTTAAGATTATTTTAAACTTTTATGAACCGTTTGTCAACGCCTGCGCGTGTCTTTCTGTATTTTTTCATTGAATCAGAAAAGAGCGGCTAGCTTCGGCACAGCAACCTGCACGAGCAGCATATAAAACGCGGTGCCGGCGCCGATGCTCAAAAGTGTGTTTTTGCGCCACAGATGCAGCAGCACCACCACACCGCACGCGAGCAGCTCGG
>CACWJV010000168.1 GCA_902761265.1 Oscillospiraceae bacterium
GCTTCTATGCCTGGGATCAGAGCCTTGAAAACATAACGAAGGATACAAACATTTTCCCGATGTTCAAACCGACCGGCAAACTGTTTGAAATCAGATATCACGACTACGACGGCGCGGTGCTTCATAAATCCGACGGCTCGATCAGCAAGGAGCTGTGCTATTACGGCGTGCATCTGTCCGATATCCCCACCATGTCCCGCGCCGAGGATGACCGGTATTTTTACAAGTTTGAAGGCTGGTCATTGAAAAAGGGCATCGACCCGACAGTGAACCCGGATGACAGCAAATATATCCTCGACTTGTCAAACGGGCTCTATCTTCCGAATGACACCACGCTCGGTCAGGTCAAAGGACAGCCGGATTATATCGATTTGTACGGTGAACCCGGTGATGAGTATGTGACTGTCAACGTCTATGCGTATTACACGCATTACAATCGTGAATACACACTGTCTTTGACCGTGAACGACTCCTACAGCAAGCCGGTCAACGGTGCGTCTGTACAGGTTCGCAGCGCCAGCGGTCAACTGCTGGATCAGACCTTTGCGCTGGTGGACGAAAACGGCAAACCGACCGGCAAATATAAAGCCGCAACCGGCAAAACCGATGCGGACGGCAAGATCACGATGCTTTTGCCGTATCAGACAAAGTATACGATTGAAGCTTCCCACCCGGATCTCGGCGCCATTATCAAAGAGGTTTCTGTCTCCGATCTGGCAAAGGGCATCACCGTGTCGCTCAACCCGATCACCAATTCCGATTCCGCCGACGGCGACAACAGCGGCAGCGCCAACCAGTACAACGAACAGTACAAACCCCGCTGCACCTGCGTGTGCCACTCCTTCATCGGCGGTCTGTGGATCACCGGTCTGAACCTGATGCACTATCTGTTCAAAGTGAAGTATGTCTGCTGCTACGATATGTACGCAACGCACGGCGACAAGCTGGCATACACCGCATAACCCGTTGCAATACCGCTTCGCAGGGCGTTTGCCCTGCGAAGTTTTTTCGTTTGTGAGAAAACAAACGAAAAAATCAGAACCCGCAATGTCATATTTGTTTATTTTTCACGAATTGTTCACACATTTTTCTAATTTTCTGTTAAAATAGGATTGTAGATTCTGAGGAGGAGGCGAGATGATGGATAAGTTTTCGCTCAAGCTGGACAAGATCAAGTCGAAGGTCGACTTTAAAATGATCCTTTCCCTCATCGATATGGTCATGGGAATCCTACGCGCATTGATCCAGGCGAAACAGGGCGACACCGCAACAGAAACAGCATAACACATGAAAACAACCGTCTGCGGAAAAAATCCTGCGGACGGTTGTTTTTTCTTTTCCGTTTATTTTACCTGCCGGATCTCATTGCCCTTTACCATAAACGCACGCTTTGCCAACGGGAACAGGCACGCGTCGTTGACGGAATCGGTATAGAAATCGTCGATCTCGCCGTCGGGAAACGCCGCCCGGAACAGCTCGATCTTGCGTTCACGAAAACACGCGGCGTGCACCTCGCCCGTTACAATATCGAAATCGGTCGCGATCAGATGGCGCACCCCGAGTCTGCGACAGATGTCGTTCATCATAAAATACGGCGACGCCGTGATAATCACATCATCCGCCTGTTGCTGCCGGAGATAAAACGGTTTGATCTTGTGCATCCGTTTGTCCCAAAAGCCGGACACCAGCGACGCCACGTCCACTTTGTTTTTGGCAAAATACGCCTGCAGTTTCGGCGCATAGGTTTCGGCAAAATCCTCAAACCGCGCCTGTCCGCGGTTGTACCGGTGCATCAGTTTTGCGATGCTCGGCAGAAAGCGGACGATCGTCGGATCCTTTTTCAGATAGGCAAGGATAAATTCGATGGAGCTTTCGCCGTCGTAGATGGTTTCGTCAAAATCATAGACATTCATGCGCCTGCTCCTTATTTCGGCTGTTCGAGTTTGAGGTATTCGTCTTTGACCAGACCGATCTTTTTGAAGATCAGGTGGAACACCAGCGACAGCACCGCCGGCGCGACGATGTGCATCAGCACAATCAGACCGACCGTTTTACCGCTGCCAAACGATGCATGCATCGCGCTCCAGGCGCCGAACTGACCGACAAGACCGCTGGTGCCCATCCCGGCGCCGGTGGGGGTGTTGGTCATTTTGAACACGCAGGTCGAAATCGGCCCGAGAATCGCCCCGGCAAGCGTCGGCGCCAGCAAAATTTGCGGCCGCTTCATGATATTGCCGAACTGCAGCATGCTCGTACCGATGCCCTGCGACAACAGACCGCCCACACCGTTGGCGCGGTAGCTTGTGACGGCAAACCCGACCATCTGCGCCGCGCAGCCCACGGCGGCCGCACCGGCGGCGATACCGTCGAGACCGAGCATGATACAGATGGCGGCCGAGCTGATCGGCGCAGTCAGCGCAAGCCCGACCAGCGTCGCCACGGTGATACCCATCGGAAACGGATGGAGCGTGGTTGCGGCGTTGATCACTTCGCCGAGCCAGGTCATAAACTTTGAAAGATACGGCCCGACAAACATGCCGCACAACCCGCCGGTCACGATGGTGACGATCGGGGTGAGCACGATGTCGAGTTTGGTTTTGCCGGCAATCAGCGAACCGAGCTCGCTGCCGACCACGGCGGCGGCAAACGCGCCGACCGGGCCGCCCAGACTGTAGCCGTAGGCGCCGACGGCGATACACGAAAAGATCACCAGCGGCTTCGCCTTGAGGCCGTAGGCGATCGCCGCGCCGATGGCGCCGCCGACCACAGGCGAGGACGCCGCCAGCACTTCGGTAAACTTGCTCAAAAAGCCGAGATACGGGATCTTTGCCAATTGGCTGATGATCAGTCCGACAATCAGCGACGCAAACAGACCGAGCGCCATCGCGCTCATCGCGTCGACGAAATAGCGTTTGAAATATTTTTTGACTACCTGCACGGGGATACAACTCCCTTCCAACCATTTGCGTCATTATAGTACAAACACCGCAAGAAATCAAGAAGCGGCGGAAATTTTAGTTGCGTTTTATGAAAAAGCATTATATAATAAAGGATAAGGAAGTGATCCCATGCAAAATTTTCAACAAAAGCTGCGCACGCTGCTGCAAGGCCGCTACGGCGTCGACCAGCTCACCGTGGCGCTGATGCTGCTCGGCTGTCTCATCACGCTGATTCTGTCGTTTCTGTCGGTGCGCTATTACCGGCTGATCGGGCTTTTGCCGATGATCCTCGCGCTGCTGCGTGTCCTGTCGCGCAATGTGGAAAAGCGCCGCGCGGAAAACGACCGCTTTTTGCGTGTGTGGGAGCCGCTCAAACAAAAGCTGTCGGTCAAAGCGCAGCACGCGCAGGACAAAGACCATCGCTATTACGCGTGTCCGACCTGCAAAAAGACGCTGCGCGTGCCGAAGAACCGCGGCAAGATCGAAATCACCTGCCCGCACTGCGGCAGGAAATTCAAGAAAAGAACGTGAGGTTGCTTATGAATACGCTGCTTGTCACCGGCGCCGCCGGCTTCATCGGATCCAACTTTGTTTACTATATGCTCGAAAAGCACCCGGATCTCAAAATCATCGGGCTGGACGCGCTGACCTATGCCGGCAATCTGGAAACGCTCGCGCCCGCGATGGAGAACGAACGGTTCCGTTTTGTGAAGGCGGACATCACCGACCGCAAAGCGGTCTTCAAGCTGTTTGATGAAACGCCGGTCGACGCTGTGGTCAACTTTGCCGCGGAATCGCATGTCGACCGTTCGATCGACACGCCGGAAATCTTTCTCAAAACGAACATACTCGGCACACAGGTGCTGCTGGACTGCTGCCGTGCCCACGGCAACATCCGCTATCATCAGGTGTCCACCGACGAGGTCTACGGTGATCTGCCGCTGGACCGGCCCGATCTGTTCTTTACCGAGGAAACGCCGATCCACACGTCGTCTCCCTATTCCGCCAGCAAGGCCGGCGCGGATCTGCTGGTCATGGCCTATCACCGCACCTACGGCGCGGCGGTCACAATCAGCCGTTGTTCCAACAATTACGGGCCGTACCACTTCCCGGAAAAGCTGATCCCGCTGATGATCACCAACGCGCTGGAGGGCAAGCCTCTGCCGGTTTACGGCGAAGGCAAAAACGTGCGCGACTGGCTGTATGTGGAGGATCACTGCAAGGCGATCGACCTGATTTTGCGCAGCGGTGTGCCGGGCGAAGTATACAACATCGGCGGTCACAACGAGCGGACGAACCTCGACGTCGTCAAAGCGGTGCTGCGCCTGCTCGGCAAGGATGAAAGCGCCATCGTTTACGTTAAGGATCGTCCCGGCCACGATATGCGCTATGCGATTGACCCGACCAAGATCAAAAACGCCCTCGGCTGGTATCCGGAAACGGATTTTGATACCGGGCTCAAAAAGACGGTGGACTGGTATCTGACGCACCGCGACTGGTGGGAACACGTCAAGAGCGGCGAGTATGCCGATTATTATGAAAAGATGTACAAGAACAGATAAACAGATGCCGCGCGATGCGCGGCTATCGTTTTATCTGTCAGCAGTCAACAGTCTGTGATTAACGGCTGCCCGCTTTTCAGCTTTATCGCAGCGGCTGCGGCTAAACCCCACCGCCTTTCTGTTGTGACGGCTACAGCCGTATCTCCTTATTCCATCGCCCGGCACTGGGCTTAGACGGCCGTTTTTCTTTCATATCAACCTCGTTGTCAGCGGCGGCAGCCGCTGACAACTTTTCCTTCCGTTAGGTTGCCCGCCTTTCTGTTGTGCCGGCAACAGCGGTGTCTCCGCAATCCATCACTCGGCAATTCAACCCAGACGGCCGTTTTTCTTTCTTTCGAGAAAGAAAGAAAAAGTCGGCGGTAAAAAGAAAGAAAGCTTCGCATACGGCAAAAGAAGAAACGCCGTCCGCTGC
>CACWJV010000169.1 GCA_902761265.1 Oscillospiraceae bacterium
TCAGGGCGCGGTGGCGCTCGGCCGGTTTGCCGACCAATTGATTGCCGGCGGCGACTACGACATGTTCTTTGTGCTGAACCTTTACCGGCCGCTGACGCAGACTGCCGAGGACGCGCTTTCCGTGATGCGCGAAATCGAAGCGGCGTGCGGCCTGCGGTTTACCGCGATTGTCCACAATTCGAACCTCGGCGCCGCAACGACGCTGCAGGATGTTTTGGACAAGCAGCCCGAGGCGAAACGGTTGTGTGCGCTCTCCGGCCTGCCGCTGAAACTGACAACCGTGCGCCAAGATATGCAATCCCGGGCGGCAGCGCTGCTGCCCGACGTCTTTGGACTGCGGCTGCAAAAACAGTTATTTCAACCTTGAACTATAAAGGGAGGAACCAATATGCCAAAAGTGACGTTCAGAACAGACTGGTGCAAGGGCTGCGGCCTGTGCGCGATGGTCTGTCCGAAAAAAATCATTGTGATCAACAAGGAAAAGATCAACAAAAAAGGTCATTCTCCTGCCGAGATCACCGATCAGTCGCAGTGCATCGGCTGCGCGTTTTGCGCAACGATGTGTCCGGACTGCATCATAACCGTGGAAAAGTGAGGTGTGAACATGTCTGAAAAAGTATTGATGAAGGGGAATGAGGCAATCGCCGAAGCGGCCATCCGTGCCGGCTGCCGCCATTATTTCGGCTATCCCATCACCCCGCAGACAGAAGTTGCCGCCTATATGGCAAAACGCATGCCCAAAATCGGCGGCTGCTTTTTGCAGGCGGAAAGCGAGATCGCGGCCATCAACATGGTCTACGGCGTTGCCGGCGCAGGCAAGCGCGTGATGACAAGCTCGTCCTCGCCCGGAATCTCGCTGAAAAGCGAAGGGTTGTCCTATCTTGCCGGTTCCGATCTGCCCGCGTTTGTGGTCAACGTCCAGCGCGGCGGCCCGGGTCTCGGCGGCATCCAGCCCTCGCAGTCCGACTATTTCCAGGCCACGAAGGGCGGCGGCCACGGCGACTATAAAATGATCGTCCTTGCGCCCGCGTCCGTCCAGGAGATGGCGTCGCTGACGATCAAAGGCTTCGACCTCGCCGACAAATACCGCATGACCGCGATGATCCTTGCCGACGGCACCATGGGCCAGATGATGGAGCCCGTGGAGCTCGGCGACGTGGAAGTCAAGGAATACGACAAATCCTGGGCTGTCACCGGCACAAAATGCCGGCGGGCACACAACATCGTCAACTCCCTGTCGCTGGTGCCGGAAGAGCTCGAACAGCTCAATTTCGCCCGCTACGAGCGTTACAAAGCTGTCGAAGAGAACGAAGTGATGTATGAGTCCTATCTCATGGACGACGCCGAAATCTGCGTTGTGGCGTTCGGTATCTCCGCCCGCGTTTCCAAAAACGCGATCAACGAAGCGAGAAAGAACGGCATCAAGGTCGGCATGATCCGCCCGATCACCCTTTGGCCGTTCCCGAAAGCGCCGCTGCTGGCCGCCGCAGAGCATTGCCTCACGTTCCTCAGCGTGGAAATGAACATGGGCCAGATGATCGAAGACATCGAGCTCGCCATCCGCTGCAAGCGCCCCGTGCAGCTCGTCAACCGCGTCGGCGGTATGATCCCGTCGCCCGAGCAGGTGCTTCAGGCGATTGAAGAAGCAGACAAAGGAGGGAAAGCGTCATGATCGTATTCCAAAAACCCAAATCCCTGTGCGATGTGCCGCTGCATTACTGCCCCGGCTGCACCCACGGTATCATCCACCGTCTCGTCGCCGAAGCCATCGACGAACTCGGGATCGAGGGCGACACCATCGGCGTCGCGCCGGTCGGCTGCGCCGTTATGGCCTATAACTATTTCAACTGCGATATGGTCGAGGCGGCCCACGGCCGCGCTCCGGCAGTTGCCACCGGCATCAAGCGTGCCGACCCGTCGAAGATCGTCTTTTCCTATCAGGGCGACGGCGACCTCGCTTCCATCGGTACGGCGGAGACCGTCCATTCCGCCACAAGAAACGAAAACATCACCGTGATCTTTGTCAACAACGCGATCTACGGTATGACCGGCGGCCAGATGGCGCCCACCACGCTGCCCGGTCAGGTGACCCAGACCTCGCCCTACGGCCGCGACGTCAAGCAGTGCGGCTATCCGGTCAAGATCTCCGAGATGCTCTCGCAGCTCGAAGGCCCGGAATATATCGAGCGTGTGGCGGTCAACAATGTCAAAAACGTCCGCGCGGCGAAAAAGGCGATCAAAAAAGCCTTCCAAAATCAGATCGACGGCAAAGGCTTCTCGCTGATCGAAGTGATTTCCTCCTGCCCGACCAACTGGGGCATGTCGCCGGAAAAGGCGCTGGGATGGCTCGAAGAAAACATGATCCCGTATTATCCGCTCGGCGTTTATAAAGACAGATCTGCCGGGAAGGAGGCGGAAGCGAAATGATGAACCAAATCCTCATCGCGGGCTTCGGCGGACAGGGCGTCCTTTTCGCCGGCAAGTTCCTCGCCTATAAAGGTCTGATCGAAGGCAAACAGGTTTCCTGGCTCCCGTCCTACGGCCCCGAAATGCGCGGCGGCACAGCCAACTGCTCCGTGATCGTCGGCGACGAGCCGATCGGCTCGCCCATCGTGAACGCGCCCAACACGCTGATCGCGATGAACCTGCCCTCGCTGCAAAAATACGAAAACGCGGTGGTGCCCGGCGGACTGATCCTTGTGGATTCCACACTGATCGCCGAAAAAGTCAGCCGTACCGACGTGCGCGTGTGCTATGTCCCGGCGACGAAGCTCGCCAACGACTCCGGGTTTTCTACGCTTGCCAACATGATCCTGATCGGCAAGCTGCTGAAAGAGAGCGAAGACATGCGCTTTGACCACACCGAGGACGCGCTCAAAAAGGTGATTCCCGCCCGTAAGATGAATCTTTTGGACGTGAACCTGAAGGCGCTGGAGACGGGCTACAACTTCGCGGAATGAATTCCGCGAAGAATTCGGAATTCGGAATGCGGAATTCGGAATTGCGGTCGCGGGATAACACGCGGCAATCCGACACCGTGCGCCGCGACGCGAACGATCCGAAGTCGATACCGGATCAATGATATCCGCTGCAGATTTCCGATTCCGAAACCGGTCATCCGCCATCGAACAGAATACAACACTGAAACGATAAAGGTATACCTCACCGTTACGTTTTTGACGCATCGCCGCAGGCGGCGTCCATCAATTCCGAATTCCGAATTCCGAATTCCGAATTGTTGCATATCTGAATAGTTGAAACGATCATTTTAATATGAAAGGATGCAGCACTATGGATATCAAAATCACCAAAACCACTACACCGAAAGCAAAGCCCGCGCCGGGTCAGCCGCTCGGGTTCGGCAAGATCTTTACCGATCACATGTTTGTGATGAACTATACCGCAGGTAAGGGCTGGCATGACGCCCGCATCGTGCCGTATCAAAACCTGTCGCTCGCTCCGTCCGCGATGGTGTTCCATTACGGTCAGGAGATGTTCGAAGGCCTCAAGGCGTACAAGGGCGAAGATGGCTCGGTTTATCTGTTCCGTCCCGATATGAACGCCAAGCGCGCCAACAATTCCAACAAGAGACTGGTCATCCCCGAACTGCCGGAGGAGGACTTTGTGGAAGCGATCAAAGCGGTGGTTGACGTGGACCGCGACTGGATCCCGACCGATCCCGGCACGTCGCTGTATATCCGTCCGTTTATTATCGCCACCGACGAATTCCTCGGTGTGGCGCCGAGCAAAACCTATCTGTTCATCGTCATCCTTTCTCCCTCGGGCGCGTACTATGAAAGCGGTCTGGAGCCGGTCGGCATCTGGATCGAAGACGAATACGTCCGCGCGGTCAAGGGCGGCATGGGCTACACCAAAACCGGCGGCAACTATGCGGCGAGTCTGATTGCGCAGGTCAAAGCGCACGACGACGGCTATTCGCAGGTGCTCTGGCTTGACGGTGTGGAGCGCAAATACATTGAAGAAGTCGGCGCGATGAACATTATGTTTAAAATCAACGGCAAAGTCGTGACCCCGATGCTCAACGGCTCGATTCTGCCGGGCGTGACGAGAGACTCCATTCTGCAGGTTTGCAGAGACTGGGGCTACGAAGTGGAAGAACGCCGCATCAGCGTGGACGAGCTTGTGGCAGCCGCCAAGGACGGCTCGCTCGAAGAAGTCTGGGGCACCGGCACGGCTGCGGTTGTGTCGCCGGTCAACAAGCTGCGCTATGAAGACGAAGTGATGCACATCGGCGACGGCGGCATCGGCGAACTGACCCAAAAGCTGTATGACGAGCTGACCGGCATCCAGTGGGGCAAGCGCCCGGATACCCGCGGCTGGCGCGTCACGGTGTAAGCTGGAAGATAACAAGACAGCAAGACAGCAAGACAGCAAGATAGCAAGATAGCAAGATAGCAAGATTGCAAGATTGCAAGAGGCCGCTCGGGAAACCGGGCGGTCTTTTTTTGCCAAACGCGCCATTCTTCACACTTCGTTCACACGGCGGGAAAACCGTCGTAAAACTGCCCGAAACGGTGCGGCGCGCCTTGTCAATAATGCACAAACAAGGCTGTGAAATTATGGAGTGTTGGCGCATAGATTTTTTGCGGCTTTTATAGTATGATATTTGTGTATAAATAGATACCCTTTGAAGGAGGAATCTTCTATGAAACACCATACGAATAAACATCTGCGCCGCGCGCTGGCGTTGTTCATGACCGTCCTGATGGCCATGAGCTGCGTCTCCGCGGGGCTTTCTGCGCTTGCCGCCATCGACGGAATTCCGACGCGCGACAACAAAGACAGCTTCTTCAGCGACACCACGCTTTACGGC
>CACWJV010000170.1 GCA_902761265.1 Oscillospiraceae bacterium
AAAGGAATCATATGGTCCGGAAGATGAGGATGAATTTAACGAAATCGGCAATATTTTTGAAGACCGTCTGATCGACAAATATGAATCGGAATCCGAATCGTGAGAAATCATAATACTATCCTGCCGTGTGCGACAACCCGACGATTATAACCCAACACCCTTTTTCAAGGAGAGACGCTCGCGCAGCGGATTGCAGACCTCCCGCAAAAGCGGACGAAGGGAGCGTGAACCTGTGCGGCAATCACCACCCTGCTTTATGCAGGTTATACACGCCGGACCGGCACGGCGGGACTTTTTTCAAAAACTGCACACTGCGGCCACGGGGAAACCTGTGGCCGCTTTTTTTTAATTCGGAATGCGGAATTCGGAATTCGGAATTGCGGTCGCGGGTTATCCGGCGGCAATCTGTTGCTAAATTCCGCGAAAGGAGCCGACTGCTGCCGGAATCCGGTTCATTTTATCCGCTTTAACATTGTACCGGATGCAACACTGTCCCGCCGGTTTTCTGTCTGCCTTTCTTACGGTTAAGATGCAGTTATGCAGAAAATGCAGTGTTTTTTCAGTTTGGTATAAACTTTTATGTTTCACTTTTGACTGACTTCAAAAAAAGCTGCATAAACTGCATAATTGCATAAAATACCCGAAAAGCCCCCGCCGCGTCTGGGTTTTTCGCGATGCAGTTTTGTTGCAGTTTTTGGAAAGAATTGCATAAACTGCATGCGTTGCTGACGTATCGCCGCAGGCAGCGTCCCGCAATGTGCAAAGCACATTTCACATTGGCGAAGCCAATACTTCACCGCGCAGCGATTTTATATTTGCGCAGCAAATATTTCACTATGATGATTTCCCGCACGGCAACCAGAACCAGAAAGCCGCCGAACAGCCGGCGCAACACCGCAACCGGCAACAGCGGCAGCAATAAAAACCCCACCGCCGCGCCCGGCAGCGCCCACACCAGCAGCCGCAGCGCCGGGCGAAACGATAAAGCGTTGTCCCGGCAATAGACCGCCAGCGCAATGGCGGCGCACGGCAGAAAAAACAGCAGGTTGATTCCCTGCGCCGTTTGGGGATCGAGCTGCAAAACCGCCGTCAGATACAGCAGCAACACCGTGCCGCTGCCAAAGCCCATAGCACCGCAAAGGCCGGCAAGCAGCGACGCGAGATATGACAACGGATGCACGCTATCCCCTCCAAACCATACGGATGCCGGCCCACAGCAGCAAAGCCGCGAACAGCAGATGCAGCAGACGGTCCGGACTTTTTTTGAACACAACCGTGCCCGCCAGCGCACCGAGCACGCCGAGCGGCACAAACGGCACAGCGTCAGATAACGTGACATAGCCGTTCCAAAGATAGACCGCGGCAGAGAGCGCCGACACTCTCCCGTCTTAGTATGCGCCGGATGGCGGTGTTCATGCTTTTTTGGCGCCATTTACAAAATTCCGCCGTCTTCGCTTGACAGAACGAAGCGCGCAGTGTTACAATAAAATGACAATTTATAGGAGGTTGATTCTATGAATGATATACATGCGCTCTATGACCGCTGGCTCAAAAAAGCCACCGCCGACCCCGATCTCGGCAAAGAGCTGCAAGCGATCGCCGGCGACGAGGACGCCATCCTCGACCGGTTTTACAAAAATCTGGAATTCGGCACCGCCGGACTGCGCGGTGTGATCGGCGCCGGCACCAACCGGATGAACATCTATACCGTCGGGCAGGCAACGCAGGGCCTCGCGTCGTATCTCAACGAAACCTATGATGCGCCGTCGGTCGCCATCGCGTATGATTCGCGCATCAAATCCGACACGTTTTCGCGCTTTGCCGCGGGCGTACTGGCCGCCAACGGCATCCACGTCTATATCTACCCCGAGCTGGTGCCAACGCCGATGCTTTCCTTTGCGGTGCGGCATTTCGGCTGCAAGGGCGGCATCATTCTCACCGCCAGCCACAACCCGGCGCAGTACAACGGCTACAAGTGCTACGACCCCGAGGGCTATCAGATGACGGACGAAGCCGCCGCCAAAACCTACGGCTATATCCGGCAAACCGACATGTTCGACGATATCCAAACGATGGACTTTGACGAAGGACTCGAAAAGGGTTTGATCGAATACATCGGCGACGATGTGGTGGAAGCGTTTTACCGCGAAGTGGAAAAGGTCTGTCTTTCGAAAGACATTTGCCAAAAGAGCGATCTGAAGGTCATCTATACGCCGCTCAACGGCACCGGCAACAAACATGTGCGCGCCATGCTCGAGCGCATCGGCATCCGCGACGTGCGTGTGGTGAAGGAACAGGAATTGCCCGACGGCAACTTCCCCACCTGCCCCTATCCGAATCCGGAGATCCGCCAGGTGTTTGAATGCGGCCTTTCTATGACCAAGGACTTCCCTGCCGATCTGCTGCTCGCCACCGACCCCGACTGCGACCGGGTGGGCATCGCGGTGAAAAACGGCGACAGCTATGAATTGATGACCGGCAACGAAGTGGGCGTGCTGTTGACGCAATATCTGCTGAGCCGCCGCAAAGCGCTCGGGCTGCTGCCCGAAAAGCCGGTTGTCATCAAATCGTTTGTAACAACCGATCTTGTCACCGCTGTCGCCAAAGACTTTGGCGCCGAGGTGTTCGATCTGCTGACCGGTTTCAAATATATCGGCGAACTGATTACAAAGCTCGAAGCGGAAGGTCAGGCCGACCGCTTTATCGTGGGGATGGAGGAAAGCTACGGCTATTTGTCGGGCATCCACGCCAGAGACAAGGACGCCGTGGTCGCGTCCACGCTGATTTGCGAAATGGCCGCCTACTATAAAGCCAAAGGGCTCGGGCTGTATGACGTGATGCAAAATCTCTATGAGCAATACGGCATGTATCAAAGCTCGCTTTTAAACTTCGCGTTTGAAGGCGCCGCCGGGATGGAAAAGATGGCGCAGATTATGGAAGACCTGCGCGCCAATCCGCCGAAAGCGCTCGCCGGGATGCCGGTGGAAAAGATTGCCGATTATAAAAAAGGCGTCACAACCGATTGCAAAACCGGCGAAACAACGCCCATCACCCTGCCGCGCTCCAACGTGATCGCATTTTTGCTGCCGAACGACAACAAGCTGATCGTCCGCCCGAGCGGCACCGAACCGAAGATCAAGTTTTATCTGACCGCTGTGGCGCCCGACCGCGCCGCCGCACAGGCCGTCACCGATGCGCTGGCCGCCGATGTGAAACAAATCATGAAATGAGGCAACCGTTATGATGAATAAAAAAGCGATCAAAGTGATCAGCATCATTCTCGCCGCGCTGATGGCGCTGTCGGTGCTGGCGGTGATCCTGCAGGTCGTCGCCGTTGACGAAACTTACCGTGCGCTGCCTGTGACGGGCGAAAGCAACACGGTGTATATCGTTGCAATCTGCGTGCTTGCGGCGGCGGTGCTCGCCATTGTGGGCGCGCTGGTGATTCCGAAGATCAAAAAGAAAAAGACCGCTTCCAAGCAGGACAAGGAAGCGTAACACATCACAAACCCCGTATACCCGCTGATCCGTTCGGCGGGTTTCGGATTTTTCGGGAGGCGAAGCAGATGAAGAAACAAAAAAGCAAAATCCTCGCGCTGGTTTTGAGCGTGCTGCTGCTTGTCGGCGCACTGCCGCTGTCGGCGTTCGCGCAGCAGGAGGATCGTGTCTACAGCCAGTATCCGTGCATCGTGGTGCCGGGCTACAGCTCCGCCGGGCTGTACCGCTATGACGAAAACGGCGAAAAGCTCTGGGTGTGGGGCGTACAAACCGAAGAGATCGTGGCCGCCGTCTTTCACCATATCGCGGAGCTCGGCGCAGGATTGGCGCTTTTGAGCGTCGGCAACGCAAAGATGATCGGCGAAACCGTCGGGCGCGAGTTTTACAACCTCTACTACGATCTTGCGTGCAACGAAGACGGCTCGAGCGTGTATGATCTGCACCGCTATCAGGTAACGGCCGAAGAGAGCAACAGCGCCGTTTTGCAATCGCAGCACCCCGACGGCTACTATCAGCACGAGGTGGAGATCATGACCGATCTGGCGCAGTATTGCGGCGGCAAGGAGAACATTTTCAACTTCAACTGCGATTTTCGCATGGGTGCGCCGTCTTGCGCAAAACAGCTTGACGAATTCATTCAGTCAGTCAAGGAATACACCGGTCAGGACAAGGTCAACCTCTTTGCCGTGTCGCACGGCGGTCAGGTCACCGGCACCTATCTCACGCTCTACGGCGACAAGGGCGACGTCAACCACGCCGTGATGACGGTCCCCGCCCTCGGCGGCGCGGCGCTGGCGTATGACGTGCTCAGCGATCAGATCAAGCTCAACGAATATGACCTGATGCGTTTTATCGAGCACGGGATGATGTGGGAGGAAGATTACGACTGGCTGTTAAAGGCGCAGCAGCTTGGTTTTCTCGATCAGGTTTTGCACTACGCGCGGCCCGGTGTGCTGAAAGTGCTCGGCTATTGGGGCAGCATGTGGGATTTTGTGCCGACGCCGTATTATGAGGCTGTCAAAGCGCAGTTGCTGGACCCGGTCAAAAGCCGGGCGCTGATCGAAAAAAGCGATTACATGCACTACGAAGTGATGCCGCAATTTGCCGAAGGCTTCCGTCGTGCGCAAAAGGCCGGCACTGACGTTTTCATCATCGCCGGCTATCAGAACCCGTCCGTCACGGGATTGCAGGAAAGCTCCGACGGCATCATCACGATTGCGTCGTCCACAGGCGCTACACCGGCGCCGTTCGGGATGCGTTACAATGACGGCTACACGCAAAAACGCGACACCGGGTTTTATCAGCTCTCCCCTTCTATGGCGCTCGACGCGTCGACCGCCTATTTGCCGGCGCATACGTTTTTTGTGGAAAACCTCTATCACGGCATGACCTACAAAGACAAGTACACCGAAGATCTGCTGCGCACGCTGCTGTTGACCGACGAGATCAAGGACGTACACACCGATCCGCGTTTTCCGCAGTTTCACGCGACGACCAACAAGGCGCACACGGTCTTTGCCGCGTTTGACAAAAGCACAGAGGGCTATCTTTCCGGCGACGACACGGCGCTGGTGGTGACGAATCTTTCCGAAAAGTATCCGATGCGGCTGTTGTCGGTCGAAGCGCGGGGTGTGGATTTGCAGTTTAACGCGCTCAAAACAAAGTGGCTTAAGCCGGGCAAATCGCTGACGATTCCCCTCAAGAGCGAACTGCCGAAGCAAAGCGGCAAAGCGTTTGACCTCGTAATCGACTATAAGCAGCTCGGCTCTGTGACGCCGTTGGGCGAACGGACGCTGCACTTTACGCTGCAAAACGGTGAAAAGGTGCCGTATGACGAAAGTACGCCGTTTGTGCCGCTATGCGCCAAAGGCGGGCTTGACAATGTGATCCATACGCCGACCAATACAGTGTTGGAAAAGACCGGCACAAAGGACTGGTTTGTGATCTGGTATCAGATTTTGCAGTCTTTGAAAGTCTTCCTGCAAACAATGCTTCGCATCGGTTAAACCGAAAGACATAGAAAAATCCCCGAAAACGGTGATTGCCGCTTTCGGGGGTTATTGTTTTCAATTCAAATTTTCTTTGCAACCAAAATAGCTATAATACAAGCTTCTGCAAGAGAGAATTCCTTTTTCGTCCTTAATGATTTCAAACGCTTCAGACGGATAGAAATAGCAATCAAAAGAATCATCCATTACCAGATAATTGCCGTCTTTATCACATCCAATTGCTTTATACAGTTTTCCGAAGGATAAGTCAAATGTCTGATCATCATACTTATGCGTAATACATCGGACGATTGCTTCATCCAAATTCAGCAGATGATCTGCATCTGAAACGACTTCGAAATCATCAAAGGGATTGAAATCTGAGATTTCCCCTTGATTATTACGAACGTGAAGACTATTCCGCTTTCCTTGCCAATACTCTAAAAAGAATGCTTCGTATTGTTTTCCGTTAGTAAAAGACGTATTGCTGTTGCCAATATAACGAACAATTGCAGGTTGTTTTTTAAAATCACTCATCTTTTATCATTCAAATAAAGGCGTCGAAAAATACCGTTCCGCTGT
>CACWJV010000171.1 GCA_902761265.1 Oscillospiraceae bacterium
CAAGATTTAAGTAAGATTTTTGGAGATTTTTTTTTTTTTTTTTTTATACGCTTTAAGCTCCCGGTCGGCCGGATCGTTTTGGCGTTTAACATCGTGATCTTTGTTGTTGCCGGTTTCCTGTTCGGCTTTGACCGCGCGATGTACAGTCTTTTGACCTATTTCATTACGTCTAAGGTGCTCGACATCATTGAAAACGGTATCGACCAGGCGAAGGCCGCCATGATCATCACCGAGGACGCCAAGGAGATTTCCGAACAGATTTACAAACGACTCGGCCGCACGGTCACGCTGATGGAAGGCGAGGGGCTGGTGAGCGGCAAAAAGATTGTGCTTTATTGCGTGCTGACCCGGTTTGAAATCCATGAGCTGCGCGAGATCATCGACCGGGTGGATTCCTCCGCGTTTATTGCGATCAGCGACGTGTCGGAGATTATCGGCACGCACATGAAAAAGACGATCGCGCTTGAGGAAGGGGAGACGCCATGAAGAAGATTATTTGTGTGCTGGTTGCGTTTTTACTTGTGGTCAGCGGCACTTTGGTGTTCGATATTCTGAAAGAAGATAAGGAATATTTCAGGGAATCGCCGTATCGGCAGTTTTATGACAATCCCGCCAACGAAGGCAGGCGTTTGACCTATGATGATCTGTTCTTTGTCTCTTCGTTGAATGAGCCTGTGTATACGGTCGGAAGCAGCGGAATCTCAAAAGAACAGATGGCTGCCATTCAGGCCCGTGATGCTGAGGCAGAGGACGATGGTGCCGTTTACCTCTGGCGTGAAGATGCGCCATTCCATGCGTCGACCACAGGTGTGAATGAAGCTGATCTTGAGACGCAAACAAGTGAGGAGGACCTGACGACCGAAGCCGGGGCTAATGTTGCAAAAACACAAGAGCCGCTTCGCATCTACAGCCAGGAAGAAATGATTGCTTTTCAAAAGCTGTTGCAAAAGCTGACCTTCCGCCCGGTCGAAGGTTTGAAAAACATCTTGCTCAGTCGCCTTTCCGGCTACCGAAACAGCATTGCAGTTTTTCAGCTAAGCAATCGGTATTATTCCGGAAATATGGAGCCGTATCAGGATATCCTCGGGATGGTGCCGGCGTATACGGCGTCCATTGCCGGTCAGAAGGATCGGGTGGAAAGCGGCCTCATCTTCTCCTGGCGGGGGCATGTTTATTTGGACGCGTACCTGGTTCCCCGTTCGGAATACAACGAAACGCGCAAGATGGAAGTGCCGGCTGTCTGGAATGAATATAAATCTGTTTTTGAAATTCTCCCGTCAGATGCGCTGGATGCGCTGCTCTCGCAGCGCGACCTGTATGCAAGCGGTATTGATGAAACGGAAACAGGGATCTCTCCGCTTTTGCGCAGGACACTGATCCGTGAAGCAAAGGTTTTTGCTGTGATTCTGCTGCTGACAACATTGTATGAAATCGGGCGAAAACTGAAACGGAAAAAGCAATCGAAGCGTAAGGTATAGGTTGCCAGTAAAAAACAGGGCGCAGTTTGACTGCGTCCTGCTTTTGTTACTCGGTCGGCTGCTGCTTGCAACAGCCGGGATCAGGGGTTTTATTTGCTCTTGTTTTCGTAGGATTCAACCATCTTCTTGACCATCTGGCCACCGATGGAACCGGCTTCTCTTGCGGTCAGGTCACCGTTGTAACCGGACTTCAGGTTCACGCCGACTTCGGAAGCGGCCTCCATCTTGAACTGATCGAGACTCTTGCTGTTCTTCTTTGCCATTTCTTTTCCACTCCTTTGCTGCGTTTTGTTGCCGAACGCAGAGTTGTTTGTGCGGCGGCAATTCGCGTTTGCCTTCATAGTTTGGCTTGCATGCACCGATTTATAGCCGGTAAATGATTCCGCAGCGGAACAATGATCGCTTGACAGAATCCGGCTGCGATGGTACAATAGGTGCACTGATTTTCTTTGGAGGTAGTATTCATGAAACTTGCAATCGGAAGCGATAAATCCGGCTTCAATTTGAAAGAAAGCATCAAGGCATACCTTGCCGAAAACAATATCGAAGTGGACGATCTCGGCACAACCGACCTCGACCATGTCAAGCCCTATTACGTCGTGGCGTCTACTGTTGCGCCGCTGGTGCAAAACGGTACCTATGACAAGGCGATTCTCATCTGCGGCACCGGCGCCGGCGTCAGCGTCGTTGCCAATAAATACAAGGGCGTCTATGCCGTTGCGTGCGAAAGTCTGTATGCCGCCAAAATGTGCCGCGCCATCAACGACGCCAACATCCTGTGCATGGGCGGCTGGATCGTTGCGCCGGAAATGGGTATCGAAATGACCAAAGCGTTCCTCGGCACTGACTTTTTGCAGGATCTTGAGGAGTGGCGTCAGGCGTTTTTGACAAACGCAAAGTGCGAAGTGCGCGGCGTGGAGGACAAGATCTATGATTGAGCCGTTTCTCTATGACCTGCCCACCAAAATCTATTTCGGTTTCGGCAAGCTCGACGAGCTGCCGGCGCTGCTGAAAGACTGCGGGGTGCAGCGTGCCGTGCTTGTGTGCGACCGCTTCTTTGCCGAAAAAGGCGAAGCGCTGCGTCAATCGGCGCCGCAGATCACCGCCGTGTTTTCCGACGTGGAGCCGAATCCGCAGCTTTCCGGTGTGAAAGCTCGGCGGCGGCAGCTCGATCGACACGGCAAAATATGCCGCGGCCGTCGCGTGCAGCGATCTTTCCGCGGAGGAGCATTTCAACGGCGTGCCGCTGACCGCGGCGAAAAAGATTATCGCCATCCCTACAACCGCCGGCACCGGCAGCGAAGTGACCAGCGTGTCGGTCATCAGCCGCGGCAACGACAAAAAGACGACCCACAACCCGGTCTTTCAGCCGACGGCCTGCATTGTGGACCCGGCGCTGACCATGACTGTGCCCGCAAGAACCACGCTCATCACCGGCCTTGACGCCTTTACCCACGCGATCGAAGCGTTCTGGAGTGTGCGCCACAGTGCGCTGACCGACGCGCTGGCGACCGAGGCGCTGCGCGTGATCCTCTCGAGCTTGGAACCGTCGTTTACCGAGGCGACCGAAGAATCGCGTACCGCAATGGCCTACGGTTCGCTGCTTGCCGGTCTCGCGTTTTCCAACGCCAAAACCGCCGGCTGCCACGCGTGCTCCTATCCGCTGTCTATGTATCACCATCTGCCGCACGGGGAAGCGTGCGCGTTTACACTGGACAGCTTTATCCGTCTGAACGCCGACGACCGGCTCGAATCGCTCGCCAAAACGCTCGGCTTTGCCGACACCGGCGCGCTGGCGGATGAGATCTACCGTCTCAAAGTCAAGGGCGGTCTGCGCGTCCGCTTTGCCGATTGCGACGGCGAACTCGATCTCAACCGGCTTGCAACGGAGAGCGCTGAGCATATGCTGATGCGCAACAATCCCGTGCAGCTTTCCGTAGACGAACTCAAAGCGATGTTTGCGGCGTTGAAATAAATCTGTATCCAAAACCGGACGGCTTTTGCGGTCCGGTTTGTTGTTTATATGGGACGGTTTTTTCCTGTCACCGCTTGCCTTTTTTTGTGCAGTATGTTACAATAAGTTGAATCAATCCGACAAGGAGGATGAAAATATATGGCAAAGAGAACATCACAGTGGTACAAAGACTTATCCGTTTACCAAATATGGCCGCGTTCGTTCTGCGACGGCAACGGTGACGGCATCGGCGATCTGGAGGGTGTGCTTTCCAAACTCGATTATATCAAAAGTCTGGGCGTGGACGCCATCTGGTTTTCGCCGCTGTATCCGTCTCCCAACGCGGACTACGGCTATGACATTGCGGACTATACCGATATTTCCTCGGACTACGGTACGCTCGAACTGTTTAAAAAGGTGCTCGACGAAGCGCACAAACGCGGGCTGAAGATCATCATGGATCTCGTGATCAACCACACCTCCGATCACCACAAATGGTTCCTCGAAAGCAAAAAAGGCCCCGACAACCCGTATCATGATTACTATATCTGGCGCAAGGGCCGCAACGGCGGCAAAAAACCGCCCAACAACTGGCTGTCCACTTTCCAGGGCGGCGCGTGGGAGTATGTGCCGGAGATCGACGAATACTATCTGCATGTGTTTGCCAAGGGTCAGCCCGACCTCAATATGGACAATCCGAAGGTGCGCGAAGAAGTGAAAAAGATCATCCGCTTCTGGCTCGACCTCGGTGTTGACGGCTTCCGCGAGGACGTCATCACGTTCATCTCCAAAAAGGAAGGGTTGCCCAACGGGTTCCCGCTGCCTACGGCGACCGGCATCGAACACTATATGAACGGTCCGCATCTGCGCGAATACCTTGAGGAGTTCCGCGCGGTCCAGATGGAATACGACTGCTTTACGGTCGGTGAAGCGCCGATGATGACGCCGAAACGCGCCCTCAAGTTTATCAAGGAAGACGAAAATCCGGTGCTCGACATGATGTTCCACTTCCAGCACATGAACGCGGACAACATCATGACCAACTTCATCCGCACGCCGTTCCGTCCGGGCTATCTCAAAAAGGTTTATAACAACTGGCAAACGAAGCTCTACGGTAAAGCTTGGAACGCGCTGTATGTGGAAAACCACGACCAGCCGCGTATAATCTCGCGCTACGGCAGCGAAAAATACCGTGTGAAAAGCGGCAAAATGCTTGCTGCTATGTACATCTGCCAAAGCGGTACGCCGTTCATCTATCAGGGCCAGGAGATCGGTATGACAAATATCCATCTCGACTCCATCGACCGGTTCCCGGACGTCTCGTCGGTCAATACCTATGCGCTGATGAAGAGTCTGCATCTGCCGGAAAAATTCATCATGAGCCTGATCAACTACGGCGCTCGCGACAACGGCAGAACGCCGGTGCAGTGGTCTGGCGCCAAAAACGCCGGGTTTACCACGGCTGACAAGCCCTGGTTTGAAGTGAACCCGAACTATCCCGAAATCAACGTGGAGGCCGCCGAGGCGGACCCGAACTCGATTTTGCATTTCTACCGCAAACTGCTCAGATTCCGCAAGGAAAACGAGATCGTGCGCTACGGCGATTTCCGGATGCTGAAAACCGACCGCAAGCTGTTCGCCTATATCCGCCGCTATCAGGGTCAAAAGCTGCTGGTCGTCTGCTCGTTTGCAGAACAGGAGATGAACTTCCGTTTGCCGGAAAGCGAATTCGATATGAACAGTGCCGAACTGGTACTTTCCAACTACGATTTCAATCAGGTCATCCACAACGGCTTTTTCACCCGTCCCTATGAGACGCGTGTATATCTGCTCAAATAAGCGCGGAGGACCAGGATGAAAAAAGCAGTTTGCCTGTTGCTGGCCGTCGTGCTGTGTTTGTCGCTTGCGGCCTGCGGCAGCCCCAAAGATTATGTGCTCACGGAAGACACGTTCTTTCTTGTAATGACCAACATGCAGTATTATCCCGAACAGTATCTCGGTTCCAATCTGGAGCTGGATGTGTTCACCTATCTGCTCGAGGATGTCAACGGACAGCAGTATCTGTGCGGTGTGCGCAAATGCTCGGCGGAATTCGGCTGCGTCTGCGGCAACGATACGGTAATCGGCTTTATCCTTAACAGCGATCAGAAACTACCCGAACCGCGCAACCAGAGCGAAAACAGTGTTGAAAAAACGTGGGTACATCTGACCGGTCAGCTCGCGTCCGCCGAAAAGCAGGACATCGAGATCCACTCCTATCTGCCCGACGGCAGCATGGATCCGAACAAGACCGAAACGGTGTCGTTCCTGCATTTCAATGTGGCGTCCTGTGAATTGATCGAAGATTATCAGAACCTGCAATACTATGTGACAAAATAAGACGAGGAGGCTGTTTCATGGCACAATCCAAGACGCAAACGACCAAACAGGCGCGTGCGATGCGCGCGAAAAAACAAAAGATTTTGATCTTCCCGAAGATCGGCAGTGCGATCCATGCAGTGGTGCTGCTGCTGTGCTTTTTGCCGTTCGTCGGCATCTACAACACCGACATCCCCGGCATCGAAATCCAGGTCAACGGCTGGAACGCCCTGTTTTGCGGCCTTTCCGGCAACTATACCGCCACCGGCGCGCTGTACGGCAACATGGACATCTTTAACTATTACGCCGCCGACGCATGCCATGGGCTTGGCCTTTGGGGCATGATCGCCATGCTGGTGCTCGTTGTTGCTTTTGCCGTCACGCTTGCCGCCGCCATCGGCAAACAGCCGGTGCTGTGCATCTGCGCGTTTGTGCTCGATCTTGCGGCTGTGGTGCTGCTGGTTCTCGCATACCGCAGCGGGATGGCGGTTGCGCAGTCGAATATCATCGAAGTCTATTGCCAAAACAACCCGGCCTGCGCAGTGGAATCGTATGCCACGATCCCGGCGGTGCTGATGATCGTTACAGTCGTTCTGAACGGCATTGCTGCATTTAAGGCGCTCAAGCTCAAATAATAAACCGTTCCGGCGGCTGCGGGAGAATGTCTGCGGCCGCCGGCTTTTTCGAAAGAGGTGTTCCGGATGACAAAACAACAAAAGCGCACGTTCTTCCTTGTGCTCACGGGCGTGCTGACTTTTCTGGTACTCGGCGTGTCGGATATCTTTTTGTTTCCGGCGATCGAACGCACCACGCAGGGGATCCACGCGTTTGATCTGAACGCGCTGGGCTTGTCGTTTGCCGACGCCCGTCAGTTTGTCCGTCTGCTGAGCGAAGAAGGGAAAAAGCTCTATCTCTATGCCGAGCTGCCGCTTGACTGTGTGTTCCCGGTTTGCTATACGCCGTTTTTTGCGCTGTCTTTGCAGTCGCTGCGCAAAAAGAAAGGACTTGTTTTCGCGCTGCCGTTTTTGCTGGCTGCGTTTGATTATTTTGAAAACGGCTGTACAGCGTATCTTTTGACCCACCCGGCATTTTCGCAAACGGCGGCGACCGTTGCCCGCACAGCAACGATCGGGAAAAGCGCGCTGATGTATGGAACGATTGGTATCCTGCTTTACAACCTTTTGAAAAAGTTTTTGAAAAAAAGAAAAAAATTCTGAAAAAAGGCTTGCAAAATAAAAAGGAATCGTATATAATATGTCAAGTGCTTGGGCCTGTAGCTCAGTTGGGAGAGCGTTCGGTTCGCATCCGAGAGGTCGAGAGTTCGAATCTCTTCAGGTCCACCAAA
>CACWJV010000172.1 GCA_902761265.1 Oscillospiraceae bacterium
CCGTGTGCAGACCAAGGGCGTTGTGAGCGACGGACTGGTGTCGTGGGTGATGCAGTTTGCCGACAAGATCGAAGTGGTTGCACCGCGGTCTTTGCGCACGCAGATGCAGCAGCGCGCCGAAGCCGTGCTGGCGGTCTATCGCCAGAGCACGGAACCGGCCGCAGAAGAACCGACGGACGACACTGCACCGGAGAACGCAGAGGCGGACGCGTGAATCCAAAGAAAAAAAGCTCGCAAGAGCACCCGTTATTAAATAAGCAGGCGGCTGAGTTTTTTACTCAGCCGCCCTTTTTCATACTTTCAATTAACCGGAGTATATTCAAAGGAGAGTTCAATCTCATCAAGTCCATCGGTGATTGCGTGAATTCTGCCTGTCTCCTGAAATCCCATTTTGTGATACAACCGTTTTGCATTGGTGTTGTTTTCGAGTATCCACAGAGTGGGGGTGTCGGTGCATTGCGCAATAGCGAATTGCAGCAGCTTCGTGCCATAGCCCATATTTTGTTTATCAGGAAGAATATAAAGGTCTTCAATGATACCATCTTTGATCGAAACAATACCAATCGGTTTCTCTTCAATCAGTATATAGAATTTGCTTCCGCACTTCATTTTGTTTCGAATATATTCCTGCTGCCTTTCGGGCGTGTGCATCTCGATAAAATCATGTGCACAAAAGGAACGATGCGATTCCTTCCAAGAGATTGAGTGTACAACTGCGGCTTGGACCAAGTTCGTTTCTTCTACTGCAAGTATCACGTTTTCCTCCACAAACACCGATTTGTTTGTATGCTCGTATCACACTGTCTGTTTCAAAACCGGCTGCCCAGCCTCACGCCGGCAATCCGCAGCCATTTGTGTACTTCGGCGATGATGAAATCGAATGTGCCGAGATCGAGGAACAGCCCTCTGGTCACCGGCAGGCTGGCGTTCTTTGCGGCGTTGCGTTCCGCGTTCAGCAAAAACGGCTGGGTATAGAGCATACCGCCCTCGCCGAACACCTCAAAGCGAAGGTAGTCGCCGAGCGAGCCAGCATAGTCGTCGAGATCAAAAGTCGCGTTGTCTGCGCGTTTGACTGCAACCGTTTTGCCGTTTGAAATCATGCGCACGAGCAGGGCGTGTTTGCTTTTGATTGTAATCGTCTGCGCGGCGGCGTCCACCGCGACCGCAGACACGGACGGAAACGTTTTGACGGTGGTATATCCGTCCTCGTCCAGCACGCTGTAGGTGATGCCGATATCTTCGTCGGCGTCGAGCTTGCCGCTTTCAATATCGCGCACGCGTTGCGTCATGGTGTCGGCGGCGGCAAGCACGGCTTTGCAAACGGCATTCTTTTCGCCGTACAGCGCTTTCAGCGCTTCGGCAATCTCATAGAGTTCGTCCGGATTGCCCAGACAGTGGCTCGCCGCAAAGAACCGGCCGTTTTGCAGCGCGGCTTTGGCGTCGGCGGCCGTCAGCGACTCCATTAGCAAAACGGAAAACCCGGTGTCGATCACGTCAAGCTGATGCGCGTCGGAGCTTGCGATGCCAAACACATTTTTGCCCTTTGCCGCAAACCGCTGCAGCAGCTTATCCCAAAGAATGCGGTCAAACCGCGTGCGGTTGTCGCCTTTGGAGTTCATGTCAATGCCGATGCAGGCGTCATAGCGGTCGAGATAGGACGCGAATTTGTTGATATGATAGGCGAACGACGGGTTTTGATCGCTGTAGGCGTCGGCGCTGTGCAGCTCATACCGCGCCTTGGTGTATTCGCCGGGGTGGTTGATGACACAAAGACCGCCGGCTTTCTCCACGCTGCGAATGGCGTCTTCATAGCCGGAGATCGTGTTGTCGTGAAAATCCGCAAACCAGCTTGTCACATGCGCGTTGACGGACACCGCGTTTTGCTCGATGCCGAACGGCAGATGCAACATCGTGCGGCCGCCGGTCTTCAAATATTCGTTGCCGTCTTTGCTGTAAACGCTGTAAGCGGCGCCGCCCGGAAACGTGCCTTCTGTGCCGAGGTAGGTGATCTCGCCCTCGCTGCGGTGCAAAAGATCCAGCGCCCGTTTGACAAAGGGTCGCGTCGGGCCGCTGACAAAGCCGGGATCGACGATGCCGTGGTCGGTGACCGCCACAATGTCAAAGCCGGTTTCCACATGGCGCTGCATGCTTTCTTTGAGCGTGTGGTCGCCGTCGCTCGCGTTTGTGTGCGTGTGCAGCGCAGTCTTATACTGTCCGGCCGTTTTCCATTTGACGCCGGCATAGGGGTTCGTGATGGTATAGGCTGAGTTTCCTGCAGACGCCGCCGGCAGCACCGCGGCAACGATCAGCAGCAAACCTAAGACAAAGGCAAAAAGTTTCTTCATGGGTCAACCTTCTTTCAGGCGTCATGCGTGTGCTTTTCCGCTAGCGCGGCTTTGTCGTCCTCCCACTGCTTGCCGTATAGAGGATAGAACTTCATGCCGATCGCCGACGCGATCAACAGCAGCGCCGGAATCGCCATCCATGCCACGAGGATGCCGTGCTTGGCAAGCGCGCTCTGCATCCCGGCGGTCAGCGTCGTGTCGTAGCCGAACCATTTGGCGATCATCAGAAACGCGGCGTTGGCAAGAGAAATGGCCGGTTTCGTAATCAGCGAATTGACGCCGGCATAGATGCCTTCGCGCCGCGCGCCGGTTTTGAGCTCGTCATAGTCGATCACGTCGCCGTTCATGATCGGCACAAGATACATGCCGCCGGCAAATCCGCAGCCTGCCAAAACAAATACAACCAGCGCCACCGGCGTGATCTGGCCGCCGATGCACATCGCTGCCGCGCCCGCGGCAAAGGCGATACACATGATTGTCACGCATTTGCGCACACCCCACGGCCGCAGCATTTTGATCCACAAAAGAATGCCGCTGACCGCGCCGAGCCCCAGCGCACCGTAGGCGAACGGCATCGGGGTGTCGAACTCGTCAAAGTAGTAGATCACGCCCTGCATGAGGATCGTCTGAATGAAGATGACGGTGAACGAGAGAATCTCAAACACCACGAACGAGCGGTTTTTGAAGCAGGTGACGACCGAACGGAAGATGTTCATCTCCTCGGTCGATTCGTTTTGTACCTTTTCTTTATAGAAAAACGTGGAGAGGAAGATGACGAGGAAGGCGACGATGCCGATGGCGGTCATGATGATCTGGAACCGGGTCGGGTCGGAACCGACCTCCGGTTTGATCAGCGGGAACACCACCAGCGGCACGGCGAGCGTGATCACGCTGAACGCGATTTTCCAAATGAAGATGCTGGATCTGGCTTTGTTGCTCACCGCCATTGTGTAGGGCATGACATACAGCGATGTGGCGATCGCGGTATAGAACATGTCAAACAGGAAGAGCGTGACGAGCATCTGGATAAACAGCACGGTTTGGCTGCCGCCGAACGGCCAGCGGAACCATGTGGCGATGAAAATCAGCGCGTAAAACAGCGAGCCGTAGCGGATATACGGAATCCGGCGGCCGAGCTTCGATTTCGTGCGGTCGGAAATATAGCCGAACAGCGGATCGTTTACAGCGTTCCAGATGCCGAACAGGATCCAGACGAGCGAGGCAAGCTTTTCGTCCATGCCCATAAACTTCGTAAAGAAATAGGTCATGCCGCCGCCGGTGAGCAGAGAATTCAGCGTGCCGCACAAACAGTCGGCAAAGCTGAGCCAGAATTTGCCGGCAACCGGTACTTTTTCGGTTGGATCGGCAGGCGTGTTGGTTTTGTTTTCATCCATGATCGGGGACCTCCATTTTTTCAACTTTTTGGATAAAATCAGTCAGAATCCGCAGATACCGCGGCTCGTCCGTAAGGAAGGAACGCGCGTGCTCCGCGCCGGGAAACGTGTGGACTTCGCAATAGCCGCGGGTGGCGGTTTTGATCTTTTCGGTGTGCGATACCGGAATCAGCGTGTCGCTTTCGCCGTGGATCAGACACAACGGCACGTCGTTTTCCCGGAGCGCGTCTGCCGGATTCGCTTGGAGAATGCTGACGCGAAATAGCACCCGGCACATCAGCTCCACCGGCCAGAGCATCAGGCGCGGCAGATGGAACGAGCGCAGCTTGCCTTCGATGACGGAGCGGAAATCCGCGTAGCCGCAGTCGAGCACGGCAAACCGGACGGGCGGACGCTGACCCAGACACAGCATCGTGAGTGCGCTGCCCATAGATTCGCCGTGCAGACCGAGGAAGATATCTTTGCCAAACCGGGTAAAGCTGTCGTCGATGAGGGCGCGCAGATCGCGGGATTCCGTGACGCCGAACGCGCAGGGCGCTTTTTTGTTTAGCCCGTGGCCGCGGCTATCATAGATCACACAGTTGTAGCCCAGCGCACGAAACAGATGGGTATATTTGATACTGCCGTGGCGGTCATAGCTGTAGCCGTGTGACAAGATCACATATTTGTCGCTCGGTGTTTGTGCGTTGATCAGCTCCGCGTGCAGCGCATAGCCGTCGAACGAGCGAACGGTGTAATATGTGTTTTTCGTTTCGTCGTAGTCGCGCAGATACCGCATGGCGGCTTCAAGCCGCAGCGTTTCGTCAAACGTCGGCCGCGGCGGATAGACGAGATAGCGCGCAAGACACCCGGACGCGATCAGCAGGATCAGTACCAGCGCCGCCAGAACAGAAACAATGACCATAGGCGAACCCCCTTTTCGTTTATTGTAGCGCAAGCGGCGGTGAATGTCAAATCAAAAGCCGGCGCAAGGGGCGCTCTGCGTAAGCTGCGTTCCCATAACGAAGGTTTGAAAAAGGAAATATTTCTTAAGAAATCGACAAATTTTTTAGCAAAAACCTAGACTTTTTGTGACAAGTGGTATAAAATTAGTTTTGTAACAACCATCGGGAGGTTTGTGTAATGAGAGTACAAAAAGTCTTGCTTTCCTGCTTGTTGAGCTTCGTGATTCTGTTTTTCTCTCTGTCACCCGCTTTTGCTGTAACGCTGCCGGAACCGACCGACAGTGTTTTGCCGCCGAAGCCGAACGGCGCCGTTATCTTTCCTGAAGGTGCTTCAGACGGTATCGACTGGCAAGGTGTGACGGATGATATGTGGGAGCTGCTGTTCACAG
>CACWJV010000173.1 GCA_902761265.1 Oscillospiraceae bacterium
GCACTATACCGACGACGGCGCGGTTTTTCTTGACAACCTTGCGCGCGGCAGCTTTGACGTGCCGGTCAAAGGACTGCTGTCCGTCACCGCCACCGGCAGCGCTCCGTGGGACGGCACACTGTCGTATCTGCTCGAAGATCTGCAGCCCGTGTGCAAAAAAGACAGCGTCGTTGCAGTCGCTGCCGGCACGGAAAAAAGCGCCAAAGAGCTGGCGTATGATCTGGAGACCGAAGGCTTTTCTGCCCAATATTTTTCCGTGGTGCCCGCCGAATTTCCAAAGGGAACCGTCAGTGTGATCCCGGGTGTGTTTTCGGGCGGCTTTTCCTATCCCGATCCGCCGTTCACGCTGTTTACCCACCGCAAGGCGGGGTTGACCGCCGCGGCGCAAAAGGCCAAGCGCCGGTTTAAGGCCGGCAAGAGCATCACAAGCCTCGAAGAGATTACCCGCGGCGACTATGTGGTGCACGCCGTGCACGGTATCGGCATGTTTGACGGGATCAAAACGATGACCGTGGACGGCAAGATCAAGGACTTTATCAAGATCAATTTCCGCGGCACCGACGTGCTGTATCTGCCGGTTACGCAGCTCGATCTGGTGTCAAAATATATTTCACCGCGCGACAGTGACAAGCCTGTCAAACTCAACCGGCTCGGCTCGGACGATTGGAAAAAGACCAAGTCGCGCGTGCGTGCCGCCGTCAAGGATATGGCGGCGCAGCTCACGCAGATTTATGCGAAGCGCATGAACTCCAAAGGCTTCGCGTTTTCGCCCGACATGAATATGCAAAACGACTTTGAGCGCCGGTTTGCGTTTGACGAGACCGACGACCAGCTTGCCGCCATCGCCGAGATCAAGCACGACATGGAGCGGCCCTATCCGATGGACCGGCTGCTGTGCGGCGACGTAGGCTTCGGCAAAACCGAGGTCGCCTTGCGTGCGGCGTTTAAATGTGTGGCCGACGGCAAACAATGCGCGATCCTTGTGCCGACCACGATCCTCGCGTTTCAGCATTATCAGACCATCACCCGCCGCTTTGACGGGTTTCCGATCGAAGTGGAGATGCTCTCGCGCTTTCGCACCCAGGGCGAGCGCACGAAGATCAAAGCGGGTCTCAGGCGCGGCAGCATCGACATCATTGTCGGCACGCACGCGATCATATCCAAAAACGTGGAATTCAAAGACCTTGGTTTGCTGATCGTGGACGAGGAGCAGCGTTTCGGTGTGGCGCAAAAGGAAAAGCTCAAGGAGCGCTTTCCGCTGGTGGACGTGCTCACGCTGTCGGCAACGCCGATCCCGCGCACGCTCAATATGGCGATGACCGGCATCCGCGATATGTCGATTCTCGAGATGCCGCCGGCCGACCGTCATCCGGTGCAAACCTATGTGGTGCCGCACGACATGGACGTGTTATGCGAGGCAATGGATCGTGAGATCCGCCGCGGCGGCCAGGTCTATTATCTGCACAACCGCGTGGAAACGATTGAACAAACCGCCGGCCGGATCAAGCAGCGTTTGCCCGACGCGCGCATCGGGATCGGCCACGGCAAAATGGGCGAAGAAGCGCTCAGCGAGGTGTGGCGGCAACTGCTGGAGGACGAAATTGACATCCTCGTTTGCACTACGATCATCGAAACGGGCGTGGATGTTCCAAACGCGAATACGCTGATTATCGAAAACGCCGACCGCATGGGATTGGCGCAGCTCCACCAGATCCGCGGACGCGTCGGCCGCAGCGCAAGACGCGCGTTTGCCTATTTCACCTATGCGCCGCAAAAGCAGCTGTCGCCCGAAGCGCAGCGCCGGCTGAGCGCCATCCGCGAATATACCGAGTTCGGCTCGGGCTTTCATATCGCGTTGCGCGATCTGGAGATCCGCGGCGCGGGCAATGTGCTCGGCGCCCAGCAGCACGGCCACATGGAGGCCGTGGGCTACGATATGTATCTCCAGCTCCTCTCGCAGGCGGTGGAGGGCGAAAAGAAAGGCAGCGAAGCGCCCGAGGAGGACGGGTGCCTGATCGACGTTGCCATCGACGCGCACATTCCCGAAACCTATGTGGATTCCGTCAAGAACCGCATCTATCTGTATAAACGCATCGCCGCCGTCCGCACACAGGAGGACGCGATGGACGTTTTGGACGAATGCATCGACCGTTTCGGCGAACCGCCGGAAAGCGTCAAGGGCCTTGTGGACGTGGCGCTGATCCGTGCGCGCGCGTCGGCGCTCGGGATTACAGAAATCTCGCAGCGCGGCGTGAGCCTTTTGATCTTTTTGGAAACGCTCGAGCCGGCGTATATCTCGCTGCTCGGCACACTCATGCGCGGCCGCGTGATGGTCAGCGCCGCCAAACGGCCGTATCTGTCGGTGCGGATGCTGAACCAAAGCGCCACCGAGGTGCTCACGCAGGTCATTAAGATTATGGAAAAGGCAAAAACCGAAACCAAGGCGTCTGCCGACAGCCATTAGTCGGCAGACAACACAGCCAATGGATCATCGTCACAACCGTTCATTCTTCATTTCAAGGGGTAGATTTTCATGCAGCAACAAAGACGCAACAACCTCGCCGGCAGCCTGATTTTGACGCTTTGCGCCGTGATCTGGGGCAGCTCCTTTGTGGCGCAGTCCACCGGCGCGCAGTTTGTCGGGCCGTTCACTTTTATGTCGCTGCGCTCGTTGCTCGGGTCCGCCTTTCTGCTGCCCGTTATCCTCGGGATGGACACAGTGAAAAAGAAAAAAGGCACCTTTGTGCCGATGGATAAGCCGAAAAAGCGGTACTTTCTCAAAAGCGGACTGCTGTGCGGCGTGGCGCTGTGTGCGGCTTCGCTGCTGCAACAGTTCGGCATCGACCGCGGCACTGCCTCGGGCAAGGCCGGGTTTATTACCGCGCTGTACATTTTGATGGTGCCGATCTTTTCTGTGGCGCTGCATAAGCGGATCCGCCCGGTCATCTGGCCGTGCGCCGCGGCGGCGGTTGTCGGGCTGTATCTTTTGTGTGTCAAAGGCGGCTTTTCGGTGCAGTCGTCCGATTTCTATGTGCTCGGCTGCGCGGTCGTCTATGCGATCCACATTCTCATCATCGACCATGTCTCGCCGCATGTGGACGGTGTGAAGCTCTCTTGTATGCAGTTTTTCGTCACAAGTATCCTCAGCGGCATCGGGATGCTGTTGTTTGAAGAGGTCAACGCCGAGCTGCTCCGGGGCGCGGCCGTATCGATCGCCTATTCCGGCATCATGTCGTCCGGCGTGGCCTATACCTTGCAGATCCTCGGCCAGCAGCGCACCGAACCGACGCTCGCGTCGATGCTGATGAGTCTCGAGTCGGTGTTCGCGCTTTTGACCGGTATGCTCGTACTGCACGAGATTCCGACGCTGCGCGAGGGGATCGGCTGTCTGATCATGTTTGCCGCCATCATCGTGGCACAGTTGCCGGACAAAAAACCGCCGGTGGAGGCTGTGCCTTTTGAAGAAGAAGTTGAAGAAAAGGAAGTGTCCCTATGAATGTACGTCCGCTCGGAAAAACCGGACTTTCAGTCAGCGAGATCGGTCTGGGGTGCGAGGGCTTTTTGGACAAAGATCTCGATTTTACCCGCGACGTGCTCGGCGCAGCGATTGACCGGGGCGTCAACTATATGGATCTGTATGCGCCGAACCCGGATCTCCATCGCCGGCTCGGCACGGTGATCCGCGAAAAAAACAAAGCGTTTCATATCCAGGCGCATTTGTGCTCCATGTGGAAGGACGGCCAGTATCAGGCCACGCGGAAGCTTGACGAAGTGAAAAAAGCGTTTGAAACGACGCTGCAAAACCTCGGCACCGACCACGTGTCGGTCGGCATGATCCACTACGTCGACAGCGACAAAACGTGGGATCAGGTGGTCAATCACGGAATTCTCGACTACGCTGTGTCGCTCAAAAAGGCGGGTGTGATCGACCATATCGGGCTGAGCAGCCACAATCCGCTGGTGGCGCAGCGTGCCGTTGAAACGGGCAAAATCGAAGTGCTGATGTTCTCCGTCAACCCGTGCTACGATCTTTTGCCGGGCGACGAGGACGTGGAGCGCCTTTGGGCGCCGGAAAGCTACGCCTCGCCGCTTTTGAATCTCGACCCGGCGCGCGAAAAACTGTATGAAACCTGCAACCGGATGGGCGTCGGTATCACAGTGATGAAAGCGTTTGGCGGCGGCGATCTTTTAACAAGCGATTCGCCGGCCGGCGTGGCGCTGACGGCGAACCAGTGCATCCATTACGCGCTGACGCGCCCGGCGGTGGCGTGTGTGCTTTCGGGTGTGCGCAGCCGGGACCAGCTTTTGCAGTCGCTCGCGTATGAAACCGCGGACGACACGGAAAAGGATTACGCCGCGGCGCTCGCGTCGTTTCCGAAGATCAGTTGGCAGGGCCACTGCATGTATTGCGGCCATTGTGCGCCGTGTCCGAAAAAGATCGACGTCGCCGCTGTGACCAAGTTTTTGAATCTGGCCAAAGCGCAGGGCTTCGTGCCGGAGACTGTGCGCGAACATTATCAGGTACTCGAACACAAGGCTGGCGACTGTGTGCAGTGCGGCGTATGCGAAACGCGCTGCCCGTTCGGCGTCGCCATCCGCGCCAATATGCGCGAATCCAAAACGATTTTCGGAAACTGAGGAGTTGATCTCATGTCTACCATCGCAGCCATTTCGACCCCGCAGGCGGCCGGCGGCATCGGCATCGTCCGGCTGTCGGGCGA
>CACWJV010000174.1 GCA_902761265.1 Oscillospiraceae bacterium
CAAAGAACACATCGTGCGCGGCTATTGGAAGGACAAGGACCGTCCGATCCTCGTCAACAACTGGGAAGCGACCTATTTCAACTTTAACGAAAAGAAGATTCTCGGCATCGCGCAGGCCGCCAAGGACATCGGCGCGGAGCTGTTTGTGCTCGACGACGGCTGGTTCGGCAAACGCAACAACGATAAGTGCTCGCTCGGCGATTGGACGGTCAACGAAAAGAAGCTGCCCTCCGGCATCGACGGCCTTGCCAAAAAAATCAACGCCATGGGCCTCAAGTTCGGCCTTTGGGTGGAGCCGGAAATGGTGTCGCCCGACAGCGATCTGTATCGTGCACACCCCGACTGGGCGATCAAGACCGACAAATATGAACCCACGCAGGGCCGCAACCAGCTTGTGCTGGATCTGACGAACCCGGACGTGGTGGAATACCTGATCAATACGATGACCGACGTGTTCCGCTACGGCCACATCGAATATATCAAATGGGACTACAACCGCCAGTTGTCCGATATCTTCTCGCACCGCAAGGGGGCAAGAAGCGGCGAATTTTTCCACCGGTTCATTCTGGGTCTGTACGAACTTTGGGGCGCATTGACCGAACGGTTCCCGGAAATTCTGTTTGAATCTTGCTCTTCGGGCGGCAACCGGTTTGACCTCGGTTCGTTTTGCTATATGCCGCAGTGCTGGACGAGCGACGACACCGATCCGCTCGAGCGCATTTATATCCAGTCCGGCACGTCCTACGGCTATCCGCAATCGGTCATGACGATGCATGTGGCCTGCTCTCCGTCGTTTGCGTGTCTCAGACAGTCCACCATCGAGCACCGGTTTAACGTTTCGGCCTTCGGTCTGTTAGGCTATGAGCTGGACGTAACCACGCTGTCAAAATTTGACAAGGCGGCGGTCAAAAAGCAGATTGCCTATTACAAGGAGCACCGCCATTTGCTGCAGTTCGGTGAATTCAGCCGTATCGGCGATTTCTTCACGGACAACATCGCCAAATGGCAGATCACGTCGCCCGACAAATCGGAATCCATGATGGGCTATTTCATCAACCGCACGATCCCCAACTGGGGCAACGACGTGATCCGGTTTACGGATCTGGACGAAGAAAAGATCTATGACCTGTCCGAACGCGTGCAGTTGTTTTCCATCAAAAATATCGGCGAAATTATCAACACGCCGTTGCCGAAGAAGATCGATCTCGAAGAAAGCAAGCTCTATGAATTCTTGACCGAAACGGTCAAGCTGCGCAGCGAAAAGGAAACTTACACGCTGGACGGCGGCGCGCTGATGGACGCCGGGTTTAAACCGCACCAGCCGTTTGTGCTTTCCGGCTACAAGCTTGGCACCACGCGGATTTTGCTCGACACCGATTCACGGATGTACTATCTGAAGGAAAAGAGCGAATGAGCACGGTTTATCAAAGTTTCAGTTTTACGACTGCGCCGATTTGGGACCGCGTCCCGGTCGGCGCGATCGGTCATTATCACTGGGAATCAGACACGCCCTGTCGCCCAAAAAGCTTTTTCCGGCTCTGCTTTGTCAAAGACAAAGGCGTGTTCGCGCGGCTGTGGTCCGACGAAACGGATTTGCGCACGGTCTGCACGGATCGTGACGATCCGGTGTGGGAGGACAGTTGCCTCGAATGCTTTTTGCAGCCCGTCCCCGGCGGCGGCTATCTCAATGTGGAGATGAATCCGTGCGGCGTGTTTCTGGCCCAGTGGGGCAAAGGCAGAGACGACCGCGTGTTTACCAAGGTGCTGACTGATCTGTCGCCGGTTGTCAAACCGCTGCCGCGCCAAGACGGCTGGGGTGTGGAGCTGTTTGTGCCCTGCGGACTTGTGGAAGCGCTGTCCGGCCAACCGTTTGCGGCGGGCGAAGGGCAGTATCACTTTTGCTGCTTTAAATGCGGCGACAAAACCGCGCGCCCACACTTCGCGTCGTTTGCGCCGATGGGCGAAAATCCGCCGGGCTTTCACAATCCGGCACACTTTGCAAGACTTGAAATCAGGGGGGCAGAGACATGATCTCTTTTCGAAAAATCGTTGACGTTTGCCGTGCGTTCGGCATCGAGGGCGATCCGGTTCACTACAAAACCTTTACCGACGGCCACATCAATTCCACGTTTCTGGTGGTTTTCAGCAACAAAGGCGAGGAAACCAAATATTTGGTACAAAATATCAACACCGTGGTGTTCAAAGACCCCGACGCGCTGATGACCAATGTCGTCAACATGACCCACTATCTGCGAAAACGCATCCGCGAAGCGGGCGGCGACCCGGAGCGGGAAACGTTGCATTTTCGCAAAACCACCGACGGCGCGCTGTGTTTGCACGACGGCGGCTGCTGCTGGCGGATCTATGCGTTTATCGACCACAGCTACACCTATGATCTGATTGAGGACGCCGCGATCTTCCGCTCCGCGGGCGAAAGCTTCGGACGGTTCCAACGGCTGTTGGCAAACTACCCGATCGACTCGCTCTATGAGACGATCCCGGATTTCCATGACACGCCCAAGCGTCTGCAGGCGCTCAAGGACGCAGCCGCGGCCGACAGCATCAACCGCGCGTCCACGGTGCAAAACGAGATCGCTTTTGCCCTGGCGCGGGAAGGCGACGCCAGCGTGGCGCTGCAGCTTTTGGACGCGGGCAAAGTGCCGCTGCGCGTGACCCACAACGACACGAAGCTCAACAACATTCTTTTTGACGAAACGACCAAGCAGGGGCTTTGTGTGATCGATCTTGATACAATCATGCCGGGACTGAGTCTTTACGACTTTGGCGACGCGATCCGGTTCGGCGCAAAAACGGCCAAAGAGGACGAAGCAGATCTTTCCAAAGTCTCACTGTCACTGGAGCTGTTCGAAGCGTATACCGACGGCTATCTGTCGGCATGCGCCGAAGCGCTGACCAAGGCGGAGGTGGACCACCTCGCCTTTTCCGCCAAGCTGATGACCTATGAGTGCGGCGTGCGGTTTTTAACCGACTATCTGTGTGGCGACACGTATTTCAAAATCGATTATCCCGACCACAACCTTGTGCGTGCGCGCAACCAGTTCAAGCTGGTAGAAGAAATCGAGCGCATGCTGCCCGAGATGGAAGCGATCGTGCAGCGTATTTATCAGGAAAAGACGGCTTGACGCCGTCCGTTGAAGTCGTTAGTCATTAGTAAAACCGCCCCGATGGGGCGGTTTTTTCAGTCTATCGTGTACTTCATAATTTCGGGGTGGCACAGCGTGCCGCGTTTGCCGCAGGTGCTGCAGTATACGGCAATATTCGGCGCTTCCTCCCAAACCATCTTTTGCCATCCGCAGCGCATATAATAATCCGGCTCCTTGGCGCACGCCCAGACTTCCTTCACGCCGCACTTGCGTGCTTCGTCAAACACAAGCTTTTGCATCACTTTGCCGTAGCCCTTGCGGTGCAGATCCTGCCGCACGGCGATGTCGCCCAGCGTATAGACGCCGTCGCGCATTTCAAACGTTGAGGCCGCCATCAGCTCGCCTGTCTGCGGATCGTCCATCCGCCACATTTTGATCACGCGGTCCGGCACACGCTCTTCGATCGCGACACCCATGCCGCTTTCATGAAACAACGTAGACAGCGCCAAAAAGTCGTTTGTTTCTCTGATGATATATTCGTCCATGCTTTTATCTCTCCTATCGGTATCCACGGTATTTTATCATAAAACCGGTGGCAAGTCAATAGGGAGAATCAGGGATCAGGGGTTGCGGCGTTGAGGAACCAGGGGCAAGGGGCAAGCGACAAGGGACAAGCGACAAGCGACAAGCGACAAGCGACTAGGGAAGAAGGAAGGATTATAAATTCTCAATTTCAATTTCCTACGCGGGTATTCTATTGCCAATATGCACAGTTGTCCGGCGCGTCACTATGCACGAACCACTATGCACTGTGCACGAAGCCCTCGCCCCTTGGCCCTGAAAAAGCCGCCCGCAGGCGGCTTTTTCTCACATCAATTCACAGATCAGTTCGCTCAGTTGTGCCGGGTTGTCCAGCGGTTTGCCGCTGATCAGGCAACCCTGGGCATAGAGGATCTTGGCATATTTTTTCAGCTTTTCGTCGTCCTTGCCATACAGGTCGCGCAGCGTGGCGGCGATCGGGTGGTTGCGGTTGATCTCCAGCGCCAGCGTCGCTTTCGCGCCCGGTGCGTTCGGCATTTCGGACAGCACCTTTTCCATCTCAAGCGACAGTGCGCCCTCGCTGGTCAGGCAGACCGGATACTTTTCCAGCTTCGCGGTAAAGCGGACGGTGTCTACCGCGCCGTCGAGCGCGTCCTTCATGAGCGAGAGCAAGTCCTTCGCGTCTTCGTTTTCCTTGGTGATCTGCGCTTTTTCCTCCTCTGTCTCAAGGTCGAGGTTGGACGCGCAGATGTTGGTGAAGGTCTTGCCGTCGTATTCGCGCAGCATCTGGATGGCGAATTCGTCGACGTTGTCGGTGCAGTAGAGCACTTCGAAGCCCTTGGCTTTTACACTCTGCGATTGCGGCAGCATGTCGATCTTGTCGATCGTTTCGCCCGGGGCATAGTAGATCGTCTTTTGGTCTTCGCGCATACGGGAGACGTATTCCTTGAGCGTGACCATCCTTTGTTCGCTCGACGAATAGAACAGCAGCAGATCCTGCAGCGTTTCCTTGTTGACGCCGAAGCCGTTGTATACGCCGAATTTGAGCTGCAGACCGAAGG
>CACWJV010000175.1 GCA_902761265.1 Oscillospiraceae bacterium
CGCCGCAGGCGGTCAAAGCCGTAAGCGCGAGCAGCACACAAAGCAGCAGCGCGAGGATCTGTTTTTGTTTCATGGTCGTACTCCTTTCGAAAGAAGCTCTCTTATTATAATGAAAAAGTCCGGGTTGTCAATGGGTATCAGGAAAAAGTATAGGTCTCCCCTGCCTTCGCTTCAAACGACGTGACGCCGTTTTCAAACAGCGTTTCCACCTCCGTGCCGTCGGCGGACTGCACCAGCATGATCTTGCCGTCGTAGCCGAGGCGCACTGTGCCGCCGTCCAAAGCACAGACTGTGCCTTCCTTGAGCCGGTCGTTTTTCCAGGTTGCGCCGACTTTGATATTGCCGCGGGCGCGAAAGCCGTCGAACGAACCGTTGTGCCAATCCTTCGGCTTTGCCGGCAGCAGACGGATCACACCCTCGTGGCTTTGCAGCAGCATCTCCGCAACGCCGGCGGTAAAGCCGAAGTTGCCGTCGATCTGAAACGGCGGATGGGTGCCGAACAGATTTTTCATGATGCACGTTTTGAGGATTTCGGCAATCAGCGCATCACACCGCTCGCCGTCGCGCAGCCGCGCCCAGCAGCAAAGGCGGTGCGCCATCGCCCAGCCGGTGGTTTTATCGCCGCGGGCGTTGAGCGACGCGCGGGCGGCATTTTGCAATGCGGGCACGCTGTCGTTGATATAGCCGAACGGATACAGTCCCAGCAGATGCGACAGATGGCGGTGCTGCTTTTCAATGCCGTAGGGATTGCCGAAGCGCGGAAAATCGTCTTCCTGCGCCCATTCTTTGAGCATACCGTGTTTGCCCGCCTGCAGCGGACGGAGCTTTGTAATCTGGGTTTTCAGCGTTTCCACAAGCGGTTTGTCAACCGAATCGTCGTTTCCGTTTTCGGCGAGCACCTGCGCCGCTTCGATCACACGGTCAAACAGCGCGTACAAAATCGTCTGATCATAGGTACATCCGAGCGTGCCCGGCCCGTGTTCGGGCGAACCGCCGGGCCCGTAGACCAGCCGGCCGGTGGCTTTGTCTTCTATGAGCAACCCGGAAAACAGCCGTGCGGCCTCCTCCATTGTTGGATAGATCGTCTCTTTAAGCGTTTGCAAATCGTGGGTAAACGCGTAGCAGTCATACATCTGTGCGGCCGCCCAGGCGCCGTTGACCGGCTCCCAGCCCCAGTGCCAGCTTGTTCCCAATCCGCAAAAGCCGAGCGGACTGTTTTGTGTGTGGGCGACCCAGCCGGTGGGCTTGTCCGCGCTGCCGTCGCCGACGCCGAGCGTTTTGGCGGCGACAATTCTGCCGGGTTTGCGCAGCGACGCGACATATTGCAAAAAGGCATTTGCCGGGTCCGTGAGGCCGGTGACGTACGCCGGCCAGTAGTTCATTTGCAGATTGATATTCAAATGATAGTCGCAATGCCACGGCGGATCGTTGGTCGCGTTCCAGATGCCCTGCAGATTCGCCGGCAATGTATCGGCGCGCGAGGATGTGAGCAGCAGATAGCGGCCGTACTGGAACAGCATCGTGATGAGCTGGCGCTTGTATACGCCCTTTTTGTCAAAGCGTTTGAGCATAAAATCGACCGGATGGGCAACTTGCTCCTCGTCGAGCGAAAACCGGACCGATTGGAACTTCGGACGAAAGTCCTCAAGATGGGTGCGATACAGCGCGCCGAAGGATTTTTCCGAAGCGGCGTCAACCGCAGGCAGCGCCTTGTCGCGCAGCGGATCGGAGCCGTCGCAGAACACGGGATAGTTGTTCTGATAGTCGGTTGCAAACGACGCGACGACCACCACGCTGCTGGTGTTTTCCACATGGATATGGCCGTCTTCGGTCGCCGTCACGGTGCCGTCTTTCGCAATAAACCGGATTGCCGCGCCGTAGCGCATGTTGTTGCGCTGCTCGCCCGGCTCGGTGCCGAGACCGTGGTTTGCCATCACGGTGCCCTCTAAAAGGATTGTGTTGTCCTGCGAAACCGGCACGCCGTTTTGCTCCGACACGAAATAGGCGTCAAACGAAAACGTCGGCGGCGCCGGTTCCTCTTCGCCCTCCGCCGGCTCGTCCTGATGCTGCGCTTCAAGCCTGCCAACAAACACGTTGTCGGGATAGCTGACAAAATAATGGCGCGAATAGATCACCTTGTTGGCGCGGAAGTTGACCATCGCCGAAGCGGAGTCGAGCTCCAGATCGCGCACATAGTGGTCGGCGCCCCCGACAGATTCAAATTGCAGATAGAGCGAGCCGAACGCCTGATAAGACCCGAGGCCGCACTCGTCGCCCTGCAGCGTTTCCATCGCCTTTTGCGCACCCTTCATATCGCCGTTCAGCAGTTTGTTTCGCACAGCGAAAAACGCTTTGCCGCCGTCGGGATTTTTGACCCCGCCGTCAAACCCCGGCACATCCTTGCCGCCGGACCAGAGCGTCTTTTCGTTAAACGACAGCAGCTCACATGCCTGCCCGCCGAACACCTTGGCGCCGATGCGGCCGTTGCCGAGCGGCAGCGCTTCGTTTTCCCAGCCGAAATAGCTCATATTTGCCGGGGCGTTATAACACAAAAACATCGTTTCACCTTCTTTTTTCGATACGCTCTATTATACTCGTGTTTTTTCACTTCGTCAAGCATGGAAAAAGCGCGTCAATCTCTTGCAATTTGTTCACAATTATGTTATAGTTAATGGAACATATTCAAACGCATGAAAAAGGAAAGGCGCGTGAACCGGTTGCAGGAGGAATACATGATCCGCATCCACACCGAACAAAATGTGGAAGGCGAAAAACAAACGCTGGATATGACCTCGCGTGCGGCGCTGCAGGGCGAAGGGATGGACTACACCATCACATACCTCGACGAAGACGGCGACCTCAAGGGCAGCACGACGTCTTTGCATGTGGAAAACGGCCGCTGCGTCACCATCAGCCGCGACGGCGCGTATGAATCGCACATGATTGTAGAAAAAAGCGTGCGCCATATGTCGCAGCATCTGACGCCCTACGGCACGTTTATGCTCGGCGTATCGGCGCTGCAGGTCGATTCCGATATCAAAAAAGACGGCGGCTTTTTGCGTTTCCGCTATTGCACCGACGTCGACATGGTGCCGTTGGGCGAAATCTTTTTCGATATCCGTCTGACAAAACTCGACCATCCGCCCGCACCTTTGATGCAGTAATCATTTCCGGAGGTTCCGATCTTATGAAAACAACCGTACAACGCGCGCTCGACCAAATCCAGTCTCTTGTTTTTGCCGCAGCGAAAGCGGCACAGCAAAGCGGCCTTTTGCCGGAAGGCGAGCTTGCGCCGTTTATCATCGAAGTACCCGCCGACAAACAAAACGGCGATTATTCCACCAACGCAGCTATGGTAAACGCCCGCACGTTCCGGCTGCCGCCGCGCAAAATTGCAGAAGCGCTTACCGCCAATATGGACCTCGCCGACACCTATTATACCGACGTGCAGGTCGCAGGCCCGGGCTTTATCAACTTTTATCTCGGCGCGGCGTTTTATGCCGATGTGCTGCTCGACGTCCACGCCGCCGGCGACAGCTACGGCCGCAGCGATTACGGCAAGGGACAAAAGATCAACGTGGAATTCGTTTCGGCCAACCCGACCGGTCCGATGCATATGGGCAACGCACGCGGCGGTGCGCTGGGCGACTGTTTAGCCGCTGTGCTCGACTATGCCGGCTATGACGTGCACCGTGAATTCTATATCAACGACGCCGGCAACCAGATTGAAAAATTCGCCCTTTCGCTCGATATCCGCTATCAACAGATTTTCAAGGGCGAAGACGCCGTCGAGTTGCCCGAAGACAGCTATCACGGCGAGGATATCAAAGAACGCGCCGCGGAATTTGCCGCGCAGTACGGCGACAGCTATCTCGAAAAAAGCGAAGCAGAACGCCGCAAAGCGCTCGTGGACTTCGCGCTGCCGAAGAATATCGAAAACATGAAAAAAGCGATGGGCGTTTACCGCATCGACTACGACACCTGGTTCAGCGAACTGACGCTGCACAATTCCGGCGCGATCAAAGACGTGATCGACCTGCTCACCGCCCGCGGCTATACCTATGAAAAAGACGGTGCGCTGTGGTATCAAAACAAGCAGGTGCAAACGGAAATGCTGCTGCGCGAAGGCAAAAGCCAGCAGGACATCGACAAGCTCGAACTCAAGGACGACGTATTGGTACGCGCCAACGGCAACCCGACTTATTTCGCGGCGGACATCGCCTATCACCGCAACAAGCTCGAGACCCGCGGTTTTGACAAAGCGATCGACGTCTGGGGCGCGGATCACCACGGCCATGTGGCGCGGATGAAGGGCGCGATGGAAGCGATCGGCATCTCCGCCGACCGGCTCGATATCCTGTTGATGCAGTTTGTGCGCCTGATGCGCGACGGCGAAGTGGTACGCATGAGCAAACGCACGGGCAAAGCGATCACGCTGGTCGACCTGCTCGAAGAAGTGCCGATCGACGCGGTACGGTTTTTGTTCAATATGCGCGAGCCCGGGTCGCTGATGGATTTTGATCTCGAGCTTGCTGTGCAGCAAAGCGCACAGAACCCGGTCTATTACTGCCAGTACGCCCACGCGCGGATTTGCTCGATCCTCAAAAAGCTCGCGTCGGAGG
>CACWJV010000176.1 GCA_902761265.1 Oscillospiraceae bacterium
AGCTGGCGGCGCGCGATATAGGCGCCGATCTGGCGCAGCGCCACTGTGAACAGATCCAGACGCTGGAAGCGGATCGCCTCATACGACGCGACGAGCATACGCCCGCGCTTTTTGAGCGAAACCAGATGCTCGGTCGTGGTGATGGCCGTTGTCGGAATCTCTTCGCCTTCGCCGATCACATGGGCGGCGTCGCTGTCTTCGTCCGACAGCGTGGACGCAATCGTGCGGTAGTCGAGCCCTTCGATATCCGTCACGGTCGCAACGATATTGGGAAGCAGATCGTTTTCCTCCACACCCGCCCAAACGGCGCGGCTGACGTATTCCGGAAACAGCGCGGCGGAATCGGTGGTTTTGAAAAACTTTTCCACCCTGTCGCTGCCGCGGCCGCTGACCTTGATATCAAAGCGCTTGAGCTGGCGCTGATAGGCGTCGAGCCCCTCAAGCGGCGTGCCGATATAGTTTTCGGACGGGTCAAGCTCTTCGAGCGCTTTGGTAAAGGATTTGCCGGTCGTGTAAAGACCTTTTTCGAGTTTGATGTTTTCAAATGCTGCCATAGTCGTACCTCCTGTTAAATACAAAATGCGTGGTTGTCGGTCGGCGTCTGTTCGGTTTTTGTAAAAAGCTGCGGACGGCGCTGCATGCTTTTGGTCTGCGCTTTGAGCGATTCGCAAAGGCGTTCGAGCGCCTGCGCCGTCATCGCCTTGCAGCCCTCAAGAAACAGCGATTTGTCAATCTGCGGCATCGCGAGCACCACGCTGCGCCCGATGTCGGACAGCAGCTTTGCGCGATAGGCGGCCGCGTCGGCGCCGGCCTGTTCGAGCTGCGCGATCTCCGTTTGGAGCTGGCGGAGCTGCGGTTTGGAAAGCGACAATCCTGTGTCCGCCGCCTTCACGGTTTCCAAAATCTCGGGGTTCATAGGTTCCTCCTTCAAAAATGCTTTGGTCACACCCGCCGCGCGCTGCGCCGGCACGGCGACAAACGACCATTCATAGGCGTCGCGTGCGTCGGAAAGCACGTCGTGGCAAAGCTGCCCGTTGTAGGTGTGGCCCTTGCTGTGGTCGCAGCCTGCGGTGCGGCGGTCGGCGCCGCACACGGAGCAGCAAAGCGATCCCATGGCGCAGCCGACGCTGACCTCTTTTTTGATCCCGCCCTCAATCTCGGCGATCAGCGCCTCGTTTTCCTTGGTGCGGATCATATAGGCGCGCGCCTTGAGACTTGTATAGGGTTCGCCCTGCGTGGTGGTGCGTGCGCTGTCGGTTTCCACCCAGGTGGAAAACACACGCGCCGATTGCTGTTCGCTTTTGCAGCTATGGTCAAACAGCCCGGTTTTGCCTTTGAACAATTCCGCAAGCTGTTTGAGCGCTTCGGGTGTGAAACGTTCGAACTCGCGGTCCACTTCGTTGTCACACAGCGTCAGTGTGAAAAGATACACGTCGTCCTGCGTCACCGCTTTGCGGGTGTACTGATTGATCTGTTCGAGTTCCTGTTCGATATCAAATGTCATGCTTGTCTTCTCCGATCTCGCGTCTGATTTTTTCTGTCTGCGCCTGCAAAAGCGCCGACTGCGAAAGCGCCGTGATATCCTGCAGCGTCAGCGGCTCCCAATCGATCGTGACCGGGCAGTCAAACCCTTCGAGCCGCAAAAACGTGTTGCAGATCTGCAGCACCACGGGCTCGAGTTCGCGCCGGTAGGCGTCGATCTCGCTGGTGAGGATATCGGCCTGCTGCGAGCTCATGCGCTCTGTGGTCGACCAGCTCAGCCCCAGCAGAAACGGCGGAATGCCGAGCTTTGCCACAATCTGCTCCAATAGCTGGCGCACCGGGATTTCGCTGGAAAGGATCTGGTTGTCGCTGCCGATGGCCTGTACCTGCACGTCGCCCACGGCGATAAAATCGCGCACGGCGCCCTCCTCGCGCATCGCCTTGCTCCATTCCTGGGCGATCAGCTTTGCGCGGTCGGCGGCATAGGCCTTGTCCAGCGCGTCGTTTTGCGGTTTGTACGTCACGGCAAACCGCACGTTGCCCAGCCGCTCCCAGTTGACGCCGGTGGTCTGAAAGATGGTCAGCAAAATATTACTGACAAACGGCAGCCCCTTGAGCACCGACGTGCCGTAAAGCGCGCCGGGTTCGGGATCGTGGACGCTTTTGAGAATCAGCGCCGGCCAGGGCACCGGGCTGAAACGGCCCTTGTCGTCCTGTGCGCTGACGATCACGTCCAGCGGACTGTCGCCGAAGCTCAGCGCCACGCGGCGCAGATCGGCGTTGTAAAGATCCGTCAGATGCCCGTCGGTCAGCACCATTTCGCCGACGGCGGTGCCGTAGGTCAAAAGCTGTTCAAAATAGGTCGACAAAAACGCGTCGATCCCGCATCGCAGCGAACCGACCGGCACGGTGCGCAAAAACCGGCGCAGCGCCGTTTGGGCCCGCGGATCGTCGCAGCAGGCGTCAAACGTGCCCAGCAGCCGCACGGTTTTCATCACGGCGGCGTCGATGATCGGCACCGCTTCCCGCAGCAGCCGAAACAGTTCTAACGACCCGGCGCGGCTCACGGCGAGCGACGAAAGCATCCCGTAGGGGTGGGTGCGTTTGCCGGTTTGCGGCGACGCAACGGCTGTGCCGCCCGACGGCGGCGTTTGCTTTTTTCCGATTGCCAAACGATTACTCCTTTCTGTGCGTGGTGTGTCCGTCCTCCCGGTCTACCGCAATCGCAATAAACGGCGCCTCCGTCTGCTGTGCCAAAACGGTGGAAACGAAATAGCGGATATCGTCCATCGCGTGGTCGTGGACTTTCAAAACGGTGTCCTTCGACTCGTTCGTATCCCAACGGTAGAGCGAAAACTCACGCAGTGCCGCCGTGCAGACCGGGGAGATGAACAGCTTGTGCTGCCGAAACGCTTCATGCACCCGGCGGATGCCGGGCAGCACGTCGTTTCTGGCGGGGAGAACTTTAAACCTCTTGTGGGCGCGCAGCGTGGCGAGGAACGACGCCGCGGACGGGTCAACCACCACACAGTCGACTGGAAGCCCTGCGGTCAGTTCGCACAGCGCGTCGTAGTATTCTTCGTCCGTTTTCTGGCTGCCTTCCGCTTTGGAGTCGTAATAATACTCCCGCACGCGGTACCAGCTATCGCCGAACCTGCCCCAAAGCCCCATACTCATCGGGTTGACCGTACCGTAATCGCACGAGACGACCCACTGTGCGGCCCCGTCTGCCGGCGGAGCTTTGGTATACGCGCCGGCCGCCGCCTCGGGATAGACGAGCCCCTGAGCCGCCACCCATTTGCCGCGGATGAACCGGTCGTAAAACGCGCCGGTATACAGCGACTCATAGCGGCGGATCACATCAGCGCTCAGCGAAGGGTTGTCGGTCATCAAAAAATGGAGATACAAACAGTTGCGTTTGTCCGCTTGCGTGATCCACGTTTGATAAAACCAGTGCTGCGGATGCTCCGGGTTGCAGTTGAACCAGAACTTTGCGCCCTCCGCCGAGCAGCGCGCCAGCGCTTGTTCCACAAACGAGCGCGGCATCAGCGCCACTTCGTCAAACAAAACGCCGCAAAGCGTCATACCCTGGATGAACGACGCCGACGCTTCGTCGCGCCCGCCAAACAGATAAAACCGGTTTTCGCGGCCGCCGAACGAGAGCGTGATCTTGTTTTGCGCCAGCTTTTCCTGCGCAGAAAAGCCGAGCGACCGCAGCAGCGACAGCAGCGACTCTACAATATTGCGCCGCAGCGACGTGATCGTTTTGCCGCACAGCGCAAACGCGCCGTCAGAAAACGAAAAGAACGCCCACAAAACAAACGACAGCGCCATACAGGTTGTTTTGCCGCTGCGCACCGCGCCGTCGCAGATGATCGCATCCTTTCCTGCGTAGGGCGACGACGGGTGCCACCAGGAGAGCACGGTAGTCTGTTTTTCGGAAAACGAACGGAACGCCGGGGTCATCGCTGCGCCTCCTGCAGCGCGGCCGCGCCTTTGCCGATGGCCGAAAACAGCTCTTTGGCTTTGTCGCTTTCGCTTCGTTGTGTCAGTGTCTCCAGCTTTTCGAGCGCCTTTAACCGGTCGAAAAACTTGATCTCGACGCCGTTTTTGCCGCACTTGATCTCCGACACCGCGAACAGATCCATCTCCTCCAACGGGATCGTTTCGTCGTCGGGATGCAGCGCCAGCGCCACCGCGTCGCTGACACAGCCGAACGCCAAACGGGCGTAGCCGGCGGCAATGTCGGTTTGCGTCCGAAGCATGTCGCGGTCAAGCGCTGTGATCTGCGCACGAATATCTGATCGGCGCAGCAGTCTTGCCGCGGTGCGCTGGGCAAACCGGTAGCCGCATTTTGCCGCCGCCTCCCGTCCGTTGCGTGTTTGCACAAAATGGGTGCAGAACAGCAGTTGTTTTGGTGAAAGTGATTGGCTCAAAGAAAAACTCCTTTCGAAAATAATCGGTTTCTGACCGCGCGGCCATCGCCGCAAATGTGTCCGATGTTTTTAGTCACCGGAAAAAAGTCCTCCCATAATAAGGCCCGAGAAGCCGTTTTTGTGCGGAAAACCTGCAACAAAATTGACAATTTCATAAATTGTTCACATTTGCTCGCGCAAAGTCCGCTTTTCCGGACGCCCATCGTTCCCCTGCTGCCGCAGCCGGCAAAAAGGGCATAAAAAAAGCGCGGCAAACGCCGCGTGTTCCGATGCCGCAGACAACAAAAAAAGCACGGCCGCAGCCGCGCCGAAGGCAAAATTCATTGTTCTTTAATTTATAACACTATGTTAAATCATTTATCCAAAGATATTTCCCTCTCAAATTTTAATGCTTCATGAATGGGAAGAATCGCAATCTTTATTGTCTCTATTTTAGCCAGCTCATCTAGTTCTCTTTTTAAGCCTTCTGTTTTGTCATGAATTGGCAGAAACAAATCTTTTGCGTTCTTGCATATTTTAAGATACTTTACATCTTTATCTCGTTCATCGGAATAAACCCTATAAATACAGTATTTGTATGAACAGTCATTCACAAAATCAATCTCTTGACTACTAAAGATCATTTTCTGTTTAAATCCAAAATTAGTTGTTTTAACATCTAAATAGAAAATTTCTCCTTCCAGTGACTGATATGTAAAATCATAAGGCTTGCCAGATTCTCTGTCTTTATTCAGCCAGTTATATGAACATATAAGGTTTTGATCGAGTTGCCGTTCAAAATAGTCATTTATTAATTCTTCTCCCCTTCTACCAATTAATTCAAATTGTTCACTTGCTTTTTTTATATCATATGTACGATAATGTTTGGTCCTTTCGTTCGTTTGGGCAACAACTTCCAACTCCTCAAGAATTGCTTTGCCGCTGTTGTTAACTATTCTTTCTAGGTACTCTAAAATTGGGGAAAACGAGGAATCGTTAAGTGTTAAACGCCCCTTTACTTCTGGGTAAAGATCAACACCCAATCGGCTCACTTCATTATATGCAGATGAGTCTTTATTGAATAAAAAGAAAACCGGCTGACCACTTTTTAATCCAAACCAAAACAAAAACCATGATTCATCATTAGAATAATCATTGGCCTTATCCCTAATAAAAGAGACTATGTGAAACCCCTTTCTTATAAAGACGCTGTTATTCATTACGCGGCCGCAGCCGTGCCGAAGATAAAATCAAAAGCTATACGCTCTGCGTTTTTTCGCGCGCGTGCGCGCAAATACATCTTTCATTGTTGTCATTCTTTTCATTCTTAATAAGTGTCCACGCGTGGTTCGCTCGTGGTTCATTTGTGGTTCGCGCGTGGTTCGATCGTGGTTCGATTTTGAAAACACAGTGCCCCGCAACGCCCGCCGTTCGGGCGTTTACGGGGTGCCTGGGGTGGTTCGATTTTTGCACAAAACCGATGCAAAAAACGGTCAGAACCGCTTTCGCTGCAGCGAGAACAGCCCGTGGCGGTTGCAGCAGGCGAAGATCGTCCGCACACCGGCGACCGAAAAATACGCCTGCGCCGG
>CACWJV010000177.1 GCA_902761265.1 Oscillospiraceae bacterium
GCATAGACAAGCGTGATGTTTCGTGATACAATGCGTGTAAGAGGAAAAAGGAGGGAAGCGTATGAAACGATTGTTCTGTGTGCTGCTTTGTCTGCTGGTGGCGGTTTCCCTGTTTGCCTGCGGCAAAACGGCGCAGCCGGAAACCCCGGCAACGACCGACCCGGCAGCCGAACCGACGACGGAACCGTCAACTGCGCCGGTGAGCGCCGCGCCGACAGCGGAGGCGGCGGTCTTTTCGCTCAAAACGCTGCCCGAGATCGGCGCGTTTGTGTCGGACGAAAAAAAGGCGTACTTCTTTGACGACGGGCCGCACGACAGCTTTGAGGCGCGAGACGACTACGGCGAGATTGTGCCGTACTGCGTGTCGGAAAAATACTTTGCGGCGGACTGGACGTATACCGACGAGGAGACGGGCGAAGTCCATACCGGCCACACGATGGAGGACGAAGCCGGCTACCATGAGCAATACGGGTTTGCAACCGCCGACGGGCGAATCATCACGTCCGACATCTATTACTACGTCTTCCGCTACGAGGCCGCAAGCGGCGAGGTGCTCTATGCGGCATATACGGCGCAGGTGTTTGAGATGACCGGCGCAGTGTATCTGATCGCCGGCGACGGCAGCACCGTTTTGCATCTGCCGGAGGACGACACGGATCTGCATGTGCTGGAAAAAACCGAAAACGGCAGCGGCAAGGGACTGCTGACAGTCCGCAACTACAATAGCGGGCGGCTGCGGCTGATGGATTTTGCCGGCAGGGTGCTCTATGAATATGTGCCGCCGGCGTCCGGCGAAGACGAGATGCCGTATATTGAATATGCGGACAGCGACGGACTGATCGTCCGGCGGGACGACGACGCGGGTGTTTCGCAATACGTCCGCCAAACCTATGACGGCAGACAGATCGTTGCGTTTTCCAAACAATACGGCGCGCTGGGCGGCGTCTACGGCAACGGCGTACTGCTGATGGGCGACTGGAGCGATTGGAAACGGCTGGTGTCGATGGACGGCAAGGCGCTGACGGACGGCTGTTTGGAACTGCACTGGAGCGATTATTTCGGCTGCTTCCTTGGCGAAACGGACGGGGAGATGCAGCGCTATGACGCCGACGGCAAAAAGATCGGCGAACTCATGGAGGATTTCAGCGCGCTGGAAAAGGACTCCGATTACCGCTATCTGTATGACCCGGAGGATCAGACGCTGCTGGACGCTTCATTTCAAAAGGTGCCGCTTTCGGTTGACAGCGGAGAGATCGTGCTGGTGGAACCGTTATACGGCGATTGGAGCCGCCCCGGCTACTGCCCGCTGCTGGTGCGCACGGATACGGACGATCTGTATGTGTTCGGCAACAGCGGCAAACGGCTGGCAAAGCTGCAGGATGTGCTGTATGAGACGTGGGACAGCGACGAAGACGGCGTCAACGACGAGGTGCGCCCGGGTGTGGAGGAACGCGCATACAATCTGAGCGAGCACGGCGGCGTGATCTTTGCGAGAAAGAAAACGGGAATTGAAATTGTGGATACGCAAACGGGTGTGACGACTACGGCGATGGTCCCGCATGTGGAAGAAAGCGGCTGGGACAGTACGCTGAGCGATTCTGTGTTTTTCCTGTCCTATCGAAAGGACGAAGACAGCTATCAGTGGTATTACGATCTGTACCGGCGAAAAAACGGCGAACGCCTGCTTGCCGGCGCGGTAATTGCCCAAAGCTTCGGCAACCGGATCGTGGCCGCCACGCCGACCCACAGCTATCTGATGGATGAAACAGGCAAGGTTTTGCTCTGCCTGCGAAATGATAAACTGGTTTAACCGAAAGGAGTACCCCAACATGAAACTGAAAAAAATCGCAGCGCTGTTTCTGGCGCTTTGTCTGCTGGGCCTTTGCGCCTGCGGCGCCGAAACGGACACGACCACCGAACCGCCGACAGGGGAACCGTCCGCCGCGGAAAGCAACCTGGACGGCAACTTCGTCTTTACCAAGGACAACTATCCGCGCATGGGCGGCTCGCTTGCCAATCTGCCGCTCGGCCAGGCTGTGACGGCAACCGTGCTCGGCGTCAGCCGCGAAGACGCCAACGAGCTGATCACCTTTGCCGGCTCCACGACCGACAACTACAAGGCCATCATCGACGGCGCGTTTGACATCCTTTTGGCCTATGAGCCGAGCGAGGAGGCCAAACAGTATATTGCGGACAGCGGCGAAGAGCTGGAGATGACGCCGATCGGCGTGGACGCGCTGGTGTTCATCTGTGCCAAGGACAACCCGGTGCAGTCGCTGACGCTGGATCAGATCAAATCGATCTATACCGGCAAAACCACCGACTGGTCTGCCGTCGGCGGCAAAAAGGGAGACATTGCCGCCTATCAGCGCAACCCGGATTCCGGCAGCCAGACGCTGTTTGACAAGCTGCTGGGCCTCGGCGACACGCTGATAGACCCGCCCGAAGGCCGCCGGATCGGCACGATGATGGGTCTGCTCGAAGCGATTGCCGACTATGACGACAGCGAAAACGCGCTGGGCTACACGGTCTATTACTACCTGACCAACATGGAAAGTGAAAAGCTCAACCGCGCAAAGATCCTCGCGATCGACGGTGTGGCACCCTCCAACGACAGCATCGGCGACGGCAGCTATCCGCTGACCAACGATTTTTATGTGGTGATCCGCAAATCCGCCAAAGAAAACAGCCCCGAACGCGTGCTGTATAACTGGATCTGCTCTTCGCAGGGCGCCGAGCTCGTCAAACAGGAAAACTATCCCGTGCGCACGGCAAACTGAATCGCAAGGCTTCGGCGGCAGTCGTTGGACTGCCGCCGCGCTTTGCCCCGCGGCAAACAGACTTTTTCGCCGAAACCTCTTGATTTATTTGCCGCAATCGTATATAATATCTAGGCATGCAACAGCATGCAGGGAAGTTCACTTTGGTTTGGTCATGCGGCGGTGGGTTCTGTGCGACAGAACACCACGAACCATGTCAGGCGGGGAACCGAGCAGCATTAAGCGGAACGTCTGTGCGACACAGCCAATGCCTGCCGCCGTATGACCAAGCAAAAGGGACTCCCTTTTTTATCATCCGAAAAGGAGTGTGCGCCATGTATCAGGTCTTGTACCGCAAATATCGTCCGCAGGTCTTTTCCGACGTGGTCGGTCAAGATCATATCACGCGCACGCTGCAGCAGGAGCTTGAGAGCGGCAAGCTTTCGCACGCCTATCTGTTTACCGGTTCGCGCGGCACCGGCAAAACCACCTGCGCGAAGATTCTGGCGAAAGCGGTCAACTGTTTGCACCCCGAAAACGGCAACCCGTGCAACAAATGCGAGGTTTGCCGCGGAATCGATTCCGGTGCGATCCTCGACGTGGTCGAGATTGACGCGGCGAGCAACAACGGCGTCGACAACATCCGCGACATCCGCGACGAAGCGTCGTTTGCGCCGGTCAACTGCCGCTATCGCGTCTATATCATCGACGAAGTGCATATGCTGTCCATCGGCGCGTTCAACGCGCTGCTCAAAACGCTTGAGGAACCGCCGGCGCATGTGAAATTCATCCTTGCGACGACAGAGGTCCACAAGCTGCCCGTCACGATTCTTTCGCGCTGCCAGCGGTTTGATTTCCACCGCGTTTCGCCCGAAGCGATGCTCTCGCGCATGCAGACCATTGCGCAGCTCGAGGGCTTCACGCTCGACGACGACGCAGGGATGCTGATCGCCCGGCTGGCCGACGGCGGCATGCGCGACGCGCTGTCTACGCTGGATCAGTGCATCGGCCGCGACCGCCATGTGACGACGGCGCTTGTGACCGACGTTGCCGGCATCACCGGCCGCGACCATCTGTTCAGTCTGGCTGCCGCGCTCGCGTCGCACGATACGGCAAGCGCGATGGAGCAGCTCAACGATTTGCACAGTCAAAGCCTCGATATGGAGCGGCTGTGCGGCGATCTGGTGCAGCATTTTCGCAACCTGATGATTGTCAAAACCGTCCGCCGCGCCGAAAACGTGCTGATCTGTACGGGCGAAGAGCTCGAACAATACCGCGCCCAAAGTGCGACGATGACGCTGGAAACGATTTTGTATGCGATCGATTTGCTGCAGGACACCGCCGTCACGATGAAAAAAGGCGTTGATCGCCGCGTGGAGATGGAGTTGGCGCTGATTCGCCTGTCCGACCCCGCGCTGTCCGCGGACACGGGCGCGCTGTTGTCGCGGATCGCGGCGTTGGAACGCGCCGTTCGAAACGGCGTTTCGACCCTAACCACACCGGCCCCGCAGCCGATACAGCCGGCCGAAGCACCGCCTTCGGTGACGCCGCAGCCCGAAAAAGAAAAAGCGCCGACACCCGTACCGGAAGCGCCCCCCGCACCGGAAAAGAAACCGCCGCAATGGGAAACGCCGCTGGCCGTCCGCCAGCCGGAACCTCCCGTCCAGCCCAAACCGGAACCGGTTCCGGAGCCGGACGAAGCGCCGCCGGCAAAACCGGAAGAAGCATCGCAGCCGGAACCTCCCGCACCGCAGCCGTCCGCCGCACCGCAAAACGCCGTACGCGAAGACGAGCTGTTTCCGGCGTGGCCGCAGGTGCTTTCGGAGCTGCAGCAGTTCAATATGCCGCT
>CACWJV010000178.1 GCA_902761265.1 Oscillospiraceae bacterium
GTTGAACGTGCCGTCAAAATACGACGCGATGGCGATGATCATTTCGCCGAAGGTGAACACCACAAACAGCATCACGCGCTCCGACAGATGCGGGAAATCCACCGGCAGTTTTGTCTTTTTGCCGCCGGCAAAGCTTGATGCCACCATGCCGAACAGAATGGCGGCAGGGGAGAGGATCTCGAGTCCGGTTTTGGCAAAGACCGGAATTGCGCCCACCACGAGCGCGGCCTCCACAAGCAGTATCACCATGATCCGGCGCGCCAGTGTTTTTTCCGCTTTGGTTTCGGCGTGCAGTGCTTCGATCAGATACTGCAGCGCAATGTTGCAGAGAATCAGCGCCCACGCCGCGTGGTATTGCGTGTGAAAGCTCTGCCAGTGCAGCCGCGTGCCCTCTGCGATGAAATACAGCAAAAACATGTTGACAAACAAAAAGACGTGTTCACGCACACTGTGTTTGCCATAGAGGTTGATATAGTAGGTGGAATACATCCAGATCTGGATCACGGCCAGCGTGCACAGCAGATAGGGCAAGAACAGATCCCAGGTCAGAAATCCGTTTTCCAGATGGTGCAGCAGCGAATTGTTGCGCCCGATGATATACACGAAGATCAGATCGTAGATCAGCTCAAGATATTCGACCTTTTTTTCTTTCTTTTCGAACAGTGTCTGCAGCAAGGCCGGTGCCTCCTTTTTGAAGTTTCCTTTATTTCCAATATATAATATAGCATACGTCCGTCCTTTTTGCAATCAGTATCGACAAAATGCACCGGAATGTGCGACACAGGAACAAAAAATTTAGAATTATTACAAAAAAGAATATACATCCGGGCGGCGGTATGCTATAATAACCGTGAGAAAGGATTCTCGGATGAAAATACGAAAGGAGTCTTACTATGGGACTGATTAAAGCCGCAATCGGCGCAGCCGGCGGTATGCTCGCGGATCAATGGAAGGAGTTTTTCTATTGCGACGCGCTTGAAAAAGACGTTCTGGTTGTCAAGGGACAAAAGCGCACGTCGTCCCGTTCCTCCAACACCAAAGGCAACGACAACATCATCTCCAACGGATCCGGCATCGCTGTGGCAGACGGCCAGTGCATGATCATCGTGGAGCAGGGCAAGATCGTGGAGGTTTGCGCCGAACCGGGCGAATTCACCTACGACACCTCCACCGAGCCGAGCATCTTTGCCGGTTCGTTGGGCGACAGTATCAAAGAGACCTTCAAAGTGATCGGCAAGCGTTTCACCTACGGCGGCGACACCGCAAAGGATCAGCGCGTGTACTATTTCAACACGAAGGAGATCATGGACAACAAATTCGGCACGCCGAATCCGATCATGTTCCGCATCGTGGACAGCCGCATCAACCTCGATATGGAAGCGGATGTGCGCTGCAACGGGGTCTATTCCTACCGCATCACCGACCCGATCCTGTTTTATACCAACGTGTGTGCAAACGTGGCGAACGAGTTCCGCCGCGAAGAGATCGACAGCCAGCTCAAAACCGAATTTGTTGACGCGCTGGCAGCAGGCTTCGGCGCGCTGACCGCGCTCGAGCTGCGTCCGTCGCAAATCAACTCCCACACCCGGGAACTCAAGGACGCGATGAACGCCGAGCTGTCCAAAGACTGGGCGGAAAAACGCGGTATCACCATCGTTTCCATCGCAATGAACCCCGTGTCTCTCACCGAAGAGGACGCCGAAGCGCTCAAACGCTATCAGCGCGCCTACACCACCGGCCGCGATCCCAGCATGGCGGGCGGCGTGATGGTTGACGCTTTGTCCGGCGCCATGGGCGACGCCGCCAACAACGCGGGCGGCGCTATGAACGGTTTTGTCGGCATGGGCATGGGCATGAATATGATGGGCGGCCAGGCGACCAATCTGTTTGCGATGGGTCAGGGCCAGCAGCCCGCAGCCGGATCCGGTCCGAATCCGCAGTTTGCCGGGCAGCAGCCCGCCGCACCGGCAGCCGACGGCTGGACGTGCAATTGCGGCACCGTCAACACCGGCAATTTCTGCACCAACTGCGGCACCGCCAAACCCGCACCGGCCCCGGCGGCAGGCACCTGGGTTTGCGATTGCGGCGCGGAAAACAGCGGCAACTTCTGCACCAACTGCGGCAAAGCGAAGCCAGTCGTGCTTTCCAACTGCCCGAAGTGCGGCTTCAAACTCGAACCGGGTTCCAGATTCTGCCCGAACTGCGGCGAAAAACTCGGCTAACCACTGATCTCTCGGCGTGCGGCAACTGCGCCGCACGCCTTTCTGTCACCATCAAAGGAGTGTGAACAATGGCAACAACACTCGATTACAAATGTCCGCACTGCGGCGGCAAGCTTGAATTTCAGCCCGGCACCGAACAAATGCAGTGCCCCTACTGCGATTCCGTTGTCGACGTGGCCGCGCTGCAAAACCTCGACGAGGTGCTGAAAAACACCCCAGCGGACGAGATGCATTACCACGAGGATGCCGGCGCCGAATGGTCGCAGGACGAACAGGCCGCCATGCAGGTTTACGTCTGCAAATCCTGCGGCGGCGAAATCATCAGCGACGAAAACACAGCCGCCACATCCTGTCCGTTTTGCGGCAATCCCGTGGTGCTGTCCGGGCGGCTGAGCGGTGTGCTGAAACCCGACTATGTGATTCCGTTTCAACTTGACAAAAAGGCTGCCAAGGACGCGCTGAAAAAGCATCTGGAGGGCAAACGGCTGCTGCCCAAGGTGTTCAAAAGCGAACACCATATCGACGAGATCAAGGGCATTTATGTGCCGTTCTGGCTCTTTGACGCGTCGGCGCAGGCCGACCTCAATTTCAAGGGCACGCGCACGCGCATGTGGAGCGATTCCAAATTCAACTATACCGAAACGAGCCATTTCGCCATCCATCGCTCCGGTTCCCTCGGCTTTCAAAATGTGCCGGTGGACGGGTCGCAGAAGATGGCGGACGATCTGATGGAGTCCATCGAGCCGTTCGATTTTTCGAAAGCAGTCGATTTCCAGACGGCGTATCTGTCCGGCTTTTTTGCCGACAAGTATGACGTCGGCGCCGAAGAGAGCAAAGCGCACGCCAACGCCCGGATCAAGCAAAGCGCCGAAAGCGCGTTTCGCGATACCGTGGACGGCTACAATACGCTGACGCTCGAAAACAGCTCCGTGCGGTTTCAAAACGGCAAGGCGAAATATGCGCTGTATCCCGTGTGGCTGCTCAACACCACCTGGCGCGGCAAGCAATATACCTTCGCCATGAACGGTCAGACCGGCAAGTTCGTCGGCGACCTGCCTGTGGACAACGGCCGGTTTTGGAAATACGTTCTGGCGTTTACGCCGGCCTACGGCGCGGTGGCGTTCGGCATCCTCTGGCTGCTGCATCACTTTTTCTAAGGAGGGGACGAGATGAAACGACTTCAAAAACAAACGCTCACCCTGCTGCTGTCTGTGATGCTGCTGCTTTCGCTGTGTGCGGGCGCCTTTGCCGCGGCCGGTGAAATCCCTGCCGACCGGCAAAAGCCGCTGCTGGTGGACGACGCCGATCTGCTGTCCGACAGCGAAGAGACGGCGCTGCTCGCGCTGCTCGAACAAAAGAGCGAAACGGTGCAGGCCGATATCGCCGTGGTGACCGTGGAAGACACCGACGGCGCGGATGTGGCGGACTATGCGATGGACTATTACGATTACAACGGCTACGGGCAGGGTGACGACAACGACGGCGTGCTGCTGCTGATCTCCATGGCGGAGCGCGACTATTGGATCACAACGACCGGCTTTTGCATCGAGGCGATTACGGACTACGGCCGGGAAACGATCGAAGGCGACTTTTTGCCGGCATTGTCCGCGGGCAGCTATGCGGACGCGTTCCGCACCTTTGCCGCGGGCTGCGAAACGTTGATCCAATCGGCGCGCGAAGGCAACGTCTACGACTATTACAGCAGCGATTCCGACAGTGACAACGGTTACGGCGGGTACTACAACGACGCTTACGAATACTTCGGCAGCGATGCGTTTTCCGGCACGGTGTCGCGTCCGTTCAACGCGGGGGCAAGTCTTGTGATTGCGCTGGTGATCGGCTTTGTGCTCTCTTTGATCACGGTCAGCGCCATGAAGGGCAAGCTCAAAACGGTGCACCGCAGATATGAAGCGTCAAACTATGTGGTGCCGGGTTCGCTGGCTTTGCAACAAAGCGAAGACCGGTTCCTGTATTCCAACGTGACCCAGACGCCGATTCCCCGCCACGACGACAACCACAGTTCCCACGGCGGTTTTTCCGGCGGCGGCTCTTCCGTGAGCTTCGGCTCCTCGGGTGTGTCGCACGGCGGTGGCGGCGGAAAATTCTGATTTTTCCAAAGGAGGCATCTCTATGTTGACGCTCGCTTTCAAACGAATCATTGTATCTGCCATGGCGCTGCTTGCGCTTTTGACGGCCAATACCAAAACAGAGTTTGCAGATTCCTGCGCCGCCTACGATTTTCCGCGGATCGTCGCAGAAGAACAGGCACCGGGCACGCTGCGCATCATGTCGTTCAATATCCGCTGCGGAGACGTGAACGGCGTGCAGATCAAAGAACGCAGAGAGATCATGTTGCGCCAGATCATGCCGGATTCTTTGGGCGTTCAGGAGTCCACCGCCGAATGGATGCAGACGCTCTGCTTCCTGCTGCCGGAATACGGCTGGGTCGGCGTGGAGCGCGAAAACGGCGGCTGGCCGCTGTCAAGCGGCGAATCGTGCCCGATCTTCTATCTGAAATCGAAGTTTCTGGCGCTGAAGTGGGGCAATTTCTGGCTTTCCGAAACGCCGGACAAACCGTCGTTCGGCCCGGGTGACGGCTGCAAACGGATCTGCACCTGGGTGCTGCTGCTCGATCGCCAGACCGGGCAAAGAATTGTCCACGTCAACACACACTTTGAAAACCGATCGGAGGACGCGCGTCTGCTCGGTGCGGACGTTGTCAAGCGCTTCGTCGCGGAACGATTCCCCGGTGTGCCGGTGGTGTTCACCGCGGATATGAACGAAAGCGAAAAAGGCGCAGCCTACGCTTCCATGACGCAGGTGTTCACCGATACCCGCTTTGCGGCGAAGGACAGTGTGTTCTACGGCACCTACCACGGCGGCAGAGATCTTGCAAGCAGAGAGAACGGCTGCATCGACTTTGTGCTTTGCACCGACCAGTTTGCGGTCGAAGCCTACCGGACGGTGACCGCAGGCGTGGACAACCGCTACACCTCCGATCACTTTCCGATCTATGCCGATCTGAAGCTGCCCCTCAGCTGTCCCTTTGGTGCGGCGGCAAACTAAACAATACCAAACGCGCCGCCGAACGGCGGCGTGCGTTTTTGAAAGGAACTTTACCCATGGCAAACACCTATCTCGACTATTTCAAAGCGATCGCCGCGATCCCGCACGGCTCCGGCAACACCAAAGCGATCTCCGACTACTGTGTGGATTTTGCGAAACAGCGCGGCCTGCGGTATTTGCAGGACGAAAGCAATAACGTCATCATCTGGAAAGACGCGACCAACGGCTCCGACGAGACCGTGATTTTGCAAGGCCATCTCGACATGGTCTGTGTGCAAAAGGACGGGCGGAACATCGACTTTTTGCGCGACGGGCTCGCGCTGCGACAGGACGGCGACTTCCTGTTTGCCGACGGCACCACGCTCGGCGGCGACGACGGCATCGCCGTGGCCTATGCGCTGGCGATTCTCGACAGCGACACGATCCGGCACCCGAACCTCGAAGTGGTCTTTACCGTGGACGAGGAGATCGGCATGCTCGGCGCGGCGGCGCTCGATCTGTCGCCGCTCAAAGGCAAGATGCTGATCAACGTGGATTCCGAAGACGAGGGCACGCTTTTGACCTCGTGCGCGGGCGGCGTGCGCGCCGATCTCAAATGGACTGCCGCCGACGAAAAGACAGCGGCAGGGGACTGCCTGCGTGTGACGCTCGACGGACTGCCGGGCGGCCACAGCGGCACGGAAATCGACAAAAACCACGAAAACGCGGTGCTGGTGCTTGCAAAGCTGTTGCAACGTGCGGGCGTGAAACGCCTCGTTTCCATCGACGGCGGCAGCGCAGACAACGCGATTCCGACGTCCTGCACGGCGGTGGTCAAAAACGAAGACGGCCTTTCGGAAACACTGGCTGCGCTGTTTGCCGACGCGAAAGCGGGCTTTGCCGCGAGCGAGCAAAGCGTGACGTTGACAACGGCAAACGCGGACGCGGCACCGGCGTTCAGCGAACCGGACACCGGGCATCTGCTGGCGCTGCTTTGCGATATGCCCAACGGCGTGATTGCCAGGAGCGAACATGTGCCGGGACTGGTGCAAACCTCGCTGAACCTCGGCATGCTCGAAACGAAGGGCAACTGTGTTTTCACCGGCCACGCGCTGCGCAGCAGTGTGCAGGCGGAAAAAGAGCTGCTGCTGGCCGCGCTGACTGCCCACGCGGCGGTTTTCGGTGCGGCGGTGTCCACCTTCGGCGACTATCCGGCGTGGGAATATAAACCCGAAAGCCGCCTGCGCGACACGATTTTGCGCTGCTACGAGGCGCAGTACGGGCAGCCGATGGCGATCACGGCGATCCACGCGGGACTCGAATGCGGCATTTTCTGCGGCAAAAAGAGGGATCTCGACTGTGTGTCGATGGGGCCGGATATTTTTGACATCCACACCTATGACGAGCGGCTGTCACTCTCGTCGGCAAAGCGGACGTACCAACTGCTTTGCAGCGTGCTGGAAGCGTTGTAACAGATCATATCACGAAACAAGCACCCCGGTTTTCCGGGGTGCTTCGCTGTTGCCGGATGCCTGTCGGCTCACACAACCTGAAACAAATAAAACTTGAGATACTCCGTTTCCGGTACACCCCACAAAATCGGGTGGTCGGGGCTTTGGCGGCGGTCTTCAATCTGCCGCAATTGCACACCGGCGTCTTTGGCGGCGTCGTGCAGCATCTTGCGGAACAGCTCGTCCGTCATAAAGTGGGAGCACGAACAGGTGGCAAGATAGCCGCCGCGGGGCAGCAGCTTCATCGCCTTGCGGTTGATCTCCTTGTAGCCGCGCCGGGCCGCGCGGACCGTGGCGCTGCTTTTGGTGAACGCCGGCGGGTCAAGGATGATGTAATCGTAGGTGCGGTCGTTCTGTTCATACAGGCGCGTCAGCAGATCGAACACGTTTTCGCACAGCGTGTCCACGTTGGAAAGTCCGTTGCGCGCGATATTCGCCTTTGTCAGCGCGATGGCGTCCTGCGAAATATCCACCGCCGTCACACGCTTTGCGCCCGCCTTTGCGCAATTGAGGGCAAACGCGCCGGTGTGGGTGAAGCAGTCGAGGACGGTTTTGCCTTTGGCAAGCCGGGCGGCGGCCAGGCGGTTGTATTTTTGGTCGAGGAAAAAGCCGGTCTTTTGTCCGTGCATATAGTCGACTTCATAGACGATGCCGTTTTCCGTCAGCAATAGCTTTCCGTCCAGATCGGTGCGAAGCCCCTGTGCTTCGAAAAAGCCGGTGCTTTGGGTCAGCCCTTCCTTTTCCCGGAGGGCGATGTCGTTGCGCTCATAGATCGCGTCGACGGGTGCACCCATTTCGGCGAGGAGCTTTGCCATCAGGGGAAAGAGGATTGTTTTTCGCTGCTCGATCCCGCGCGACATCGTCTGGGTGACCAATATGTTTTCAAACCGGTCGACTGTGAGACCCGGAAAGCCGTCCGCTTCGCCGAAGATCAGACGGCAGCAGCGAAAGTCGTCGCCCATGACGGTTTTGCGGTAGTCAAAGCAGTAGCGCAGCCGCCGCGCAAAAAACGAAAAATCAAACGTGTCGTTGGCGTTGACCGACAAAATGCGCACGCGCATTTTGGAACGGCTGTTGTAAAACCCGGTGCCGAGATAGCGGCCTTTGCCGGTCAAAACGTCCACAAGGTCGCCGTCTGCGGGTGTGCCGATCAGATCGCGCACCTCCTGTTCATAGACCCAGACGTGTCCGGCTTTTAAAAACGCGGCGCCTTTGTCGGTGATGGTAACGATGGGGTAGTTGCGTTGTTGTTTCATAAGACAGCTCTTTTCCGTTTTAGTTTTGCAGCGCTGCCGGGCAGCACAGGACATCGGCAATCCGCGGCGCGAAGCCGACGCCGTCCCAGGCGTTTTCGCTGTCGTTGGTCAGCGTAATGGTGTTGCTGCCGCTTTGCAGCGAGACGGGGATGGCAAGGGTGGTGTATTGGGTGAAGCTCATCGTGTTGCGGCAATAGCAGTTGCCGCGCTTTTCGCCGTTGACGCTGACGGTCACAAAGTCTTCCACCAGGTCGATATTGTAGGCGTGCACGCCGTTTTCGCGGCCGGAGGCGTAGGACAGCAGCAGCACATAATCGCCGGCCGTCGGCGCGTCAACGGTCAATTGCAGCCCGGCGTTTTCGCCGAAGCCGTCGTAATAGGCGGTGCCTTTTGCGTCGGCGGCAGTGATTGCGCCGCCAAACGGTGTCAGCGCTTTGGCCAGATTTTCGTCTGCCGGCTTTCGGTCATCCGCTGTGACGCGCTGCAGCGCCGGGCGGTCCAGGACGTTGACGCCGCGCTTCAAAAACAGCACATCGCTGTCGCAGCGGTAGTAGCCGTCAGCCGGCGCCACGATCAAAAATCGGCCGGGCGTGCGGGTGTCGGGCTCAAAATATACCGGCGCGTTGTCGCTGTGGCGGCGGACAAGCAGACTGTCGAGCACATAGGTGCCGTCCTTGTGCGAGAGCGTGAGCGTATGGCTGCCGGCGGAAAGCTGCATCTGCAGCGTAAAAGCGCCGGTGTTTTCGCTGCGTACCGTGTTCGGCAGCAGGATTGTTTTTTCAAGATTGTCGAGCTGCATGCGCACTTCGGCTTCTTTGCGTTCGAGATCGCGCAGACCGTCCTTGTCTTTGCCGTAGATCAGCGTCAGGTCATACAGCCCGGCTTTGTCCACCCGGAAGGGCAGCGACACGCCGTC
>CACWJV010000179.1 GCA_902761265.1 Oscillospiraceae bacterium
CTCGCGTGCCGCCGGGCGGCTGATGAAGTTTTGCAATCTGATCTCGGAGCTGCATGAAAAGGTCGATTCGATGCATCTCGACGAACTGTTCAAGGAGATCATCGAGCGCACGGAGTATCTGAGCTTTCTCAAAGCCGACCCCGACAAAGGCCAGGAGCGCATCGACAACCTGTCGGAGCTGATGACGAACCTTGTCACTTTTGAAAACGAAAACGAAGACGCCACGCTCTCCGGCTTTTTGGAGGAAGTGGCGCTGATGACCGATATCGACAACTACAACGCGCAGGCCGACGCCGTGGTGCTGATGACGATGCACGCGGCCAAGGGACTCGAATTCCCGGTGGTGTTTTTGCCCGGGATGGAGGAGGGAATCTTCCCCGGGCCGCAAAGCATGTATTCGCCCCAGGAGGTGGAGGAGGAGCGGCGGCTCGCCTATGTCGGCATCACGCGCGCCAAGCAAAAGCTGTATCTGACCCACGCCAACACGCGTATGCTCTTCGGTTCCACATCGCGCAATATGCCGTCGCGGTTTTTGGTAGAGATCCCGGAGCATCTATTGGAAAAAACCGGCCGGCGCAGCGTCTTTTCGCAAACCAATCTGTTTGACAACGACAACCACATCTCCGGCGGCTACAGCCGGTATGAGGGCACCGGCTTTTTGCAAAAGGAGCGCAAACGCGCCGCTTTTGCCGCCACCGCGGCCGCAAAGTCCAAAGCGCCGGCACAGTCCTATGCCACCGGCGACACCGTCATCAGCAAGGTCTTCGGCCAGGGCGTGGTGCTCTCTGTGCGCCCGATGGGCAACGACAGTATGCTGGAGATCGCGTTTGATACCGCCGGCACCAAAAAGCTGATGGCAAACTACGCAAAGCTCGAAAAGAAATAACCCGAAACGGGAGGTATACCGATGAAACATCCCGCAAAAACGCTGCTTTCCCTTTTGCTGTGCGCCGTGCTGCTTGCGGCGGTATGGACGCCTGTTTTTGCCGCGGCCGAACCGGTGACGCCGGTGATCGTGGTCAGCGGTATGAACTCGTTTCCGCTGTACGACGGCGAAACGGGCGAACAAATCTGGGGGCCGCAGACAAAAACCATCCTCTCTATGGTCGGCCGCATCCTTTGGCCGACGGTCAAGGCGCTCGCAAAGGGCGATATGGAGCAGTTGGCGGATGACACGTTCGGCGACGTATATCAAAGTTTGTTCGAAGTGCTCGCGTGCGACGAAACGGGCGAACCGCTGCACCCGGTCGACGCCGTGACGTTTCCGCAATCGGTTGACCACTACCCGGACGAACTGCTCGAGGCCGACGAAACCGAGGACGAGATCGCCGTTGTCAAAACGGTTGCAAACGCCGTCGGCGCCGAACACGTCTACTTTTTCAACTACGACTGGCGGCTCGATCCGCGCGACGACGCAAAAGCGCTGCACAGCTTTATCGAAACGGTGAAGCGGGAGCAAAACGCAAAAAAAGTCACGCTCGTGCCGTGTTCGATGGGCGGCGCCGTGGTCAACAGTTTGCTTTCCCTGTACGGCGCTGCGGATATTGCAAAGATCGTCTACTGTCTTGTCGCGTCCAAGGGGATCGATATGGTGGGCGAACTGTTCGGCCGCAACGTCGAAATCGACGTGCATGTGCTGCTCGAACGGCTGTTCAACTTTGAAAACGGCAACCTCGCGCTGCAAGCGCTGCTGAGCGTTTTGCAGGGCGGCTTCGAGCTGAATCCTTTGCTGACAAAGGCGTTGACAAAGCTGCTGCAAAGCATCCTCGACAAAACCAACGAGCGCGCCTACCGCGATATCCTGTTGCGCTCGTTTGCAACGATGCCGGGGCTTTGGGCGTTTGTGCCCGACGCCTACTATGAAGCCGACAAAAAGATCATGTTCCCCGACGGCGGCAACGAAGCGTTTTTTGAAAAGATCGACGCCTACCACGCCGTGCAGGTCGCATCGGAAGAGTTCATGCGCCGCGCGATGGAAACGGGGACGCAGATCGCCGTCACCGCGTCCTACGGCTTTGTGGGCATGCCGCTGACGAAGCAGGCGTATACGCAGGGCGACTGTCTGATTGAAACCCACAACGAATCCTTTGGCGCCACAGCGGCGCGCTACGGCGAAACGCTGGGCGCGGATTATGCCGCCGCTTCCTGCGGCAACCCGGCGCACGATCATCTGTCGGACGATTTGATCGTGGACGCCGCCACCTGCGCATTCCCCGAACAAACGTGGTTTATCAAACATATGAAGCACGTCGGCTTCCCGGTAAATACCGGCGCGGCCGAGCTGCTCGCGTGGCTTGTGACTGCCGACGCGCCGACGGTCGAAAGCGACAGCCGCTATCCGCAGTTTTGCGATTTGGACCCGGCGACAGGCAAGGTTCGATCGCTTTCCACCGGCGAAAAAAAGGCACAACTGTTCGACAAAGAAACAACTATTTTTACGCGCTTTCTCAAATTCTTTGTCGACCTTTGGCATAAGATTGTATCCCTGTTTGACCGATAAGAAGGAGGAAATCGTATGAAACATCATTTTGTGCAAAAAGCTTTGAGTGTGCTGCTCGCCCTGGTGCTCGTCTTCTCCCTTTCGTCTGTGTCGTTTGCGGCCGGGGCGGACAAAACGCCCGTCATCGTCGTCAGCGGCATGGGCTCGCGGGATATGACTGTCCACGACTCCGGCAAACGCGCGTTCCCGCCGGCGACGGACAACATCGTCAAGGGCGTCTTTTTGGGTCTCGGCCCGATCCTGTCGGCGATTTTGTTCGGCAAGGGCATCCTGTTTGACAAATACGGCGCCGACGCGCTCCTTTCCATGTTCGCTGACCTCGCCTGCGACGAAGACGGCAAATCCGTCAAGCAGCTCGACTCCGTTTTGTTTCCCGATTCCGTCGATCATTATCGCCGGGAATTTGAAGCCGAAAGCAAAAACGAGCTCGGCTTTGTGCGCGCCGTTGCCGACAAGCACGGGTGGAAAAACACCTACTTTTTCAACTACGACTGGCGTATGAGCCCGCTCGATATCGCAAACGATCTTGCCGCGATGGTGCAGTTTGTCAAGGATAAGCACGGCGCGAAAAAGGTTTCGCTCTTTGCCATGAGCATGGGCGGCGACGTGCTGAGCGCCTATCTTTACCAGTACGGCGCGGACGATATCAAAACGGCGGTCTATGCCTCCACGGCGTTCCTCGGCGTGGAGATGGTGTCCAACCTGCTTTCGGGCAAGCTCTTTCTCAACACCGACGCGCTTTTGACCTATTTTGTGCCGTTTTTGCAATCGGTCAATCTGCCGGTGCTCGCAAAGATATTTGATCTTGCCGACAAGGCCGCCGAAAAGGACGGCATGGACACCGTCAACGCGATTATGGCGCGCACGGTCAAGGCGATCAAGGATCCGATGTATCAAAAGATCTTTAAAACCACGTTTGCCCGCTTCCCGGGCGTGTGGAGCTTTGTGCCGGTGGACGATTATGAAACCTGCAAAGAAGCCAGCAAATCCTACACCACGCTGTCCGACGCGTTTTGGGCAAAGGCCGACAAAATGCATGACGTCCAGGCGCACACGAAAGACCTTATTGCCAAGGCGCAAAAGGGCGGCACCAACGTCTATATCATCGGCGCCTACGGCTTTGCCGGGATCCCGGTAAGCGAAGCGTATGCGAACCACACCGATATGCTGATCGACACCCATCTGATGAGCGGCCACTGCGCTGTTGCGCCCTACGGCAAAACGCTCGCCGACGCCGGCTATACGACAGGCGGCGGCTGCGGCAACAAGAGCCACTATCATATCTCCACGGACAACGTGATCGACGCGTCGGTCGGTCTGCTGCCCGAACACACCTGGCTGATCCGCGGGATGGGCCATGTGGAGTTCCCCTACGGCACCGGCGCGAGCGAACTGGGCGTTTGGCTGATCACAAGCGAAGAGCCGGTCACCGTGCAGTCCGACGCGCGCTATCCGCAGTTTGTCTCGCTCGATCGCGAAACGGGAAAACTTGTGTCGCTGACGCAAAACGTCACGATCCCCGCCGGCGAACAGACGCCGGCAAAGGACGGCTTTTTCCAAAAGATTGCGGCGTTCTTCCGCAATCTGATGCTGCGGCTGCTGGCGGTTTTCGGTTGAAACGCGCGAATTTTTCAAAAGGTCTTTACAGCCCTGGGGCTGATCTAGTACAATAAAACAAAGGACGGATAGTCCGAGCAAATCCCGGAGGTGCTTTTTATGGAAGCGATTTATAGGCGAATTTTACTCAAACTGTCGGGCGAGGTGCTTGCCGGTCCCGACGGCAAAGGCATTGATTTCAATACGGTCAACAGCATTTGCAAAGCGGTCAAAACGTGCAGCGACCTCGGTGTGCAGATCGGTCTGGTTGTGGGCGGCGGCAACTTTTGGCGCGGCCGCTCCAGCGGTGAAATGGACCGCACCCGTGCCGACCACATGGGCATGCTGGCCACCACGATGAACGCGCTGGCGCTGGCCGACGCGCTCGAACAGATGGGCGTGGACGTGCGTGTCCAGACCGCGATCCCGATGCCGCAGGTGGCGGAGCCCTATATCCGCAACCGCGCGGTGCGCCATCT
>CACWJV010000180.1 GCA_902761265.1 Oscillospiraceae bacterium
GCCGCAAACGACACCGTGCCGAGCGGCAGCAGCATCAGCAACAACAGCATCTCCAGCAGCGTACACAGCAGCAGGCTGACGGGTGTCCTTGTTTTCTTCATAAGGATCTTCCTTTCACATAAATCGTTGGTTTTGCCTGCTTTCAGCATAACACAAGCGCCGCATTTTGCAAGCGAAAAGGAGCAGACGGTGCTTTGCGGGGAATGAATGATGCTTTCAAACGAAAAAACGCCCGCCGGACGTGCCGGCGGGGTCTTTAAAGGGGGCAAAACTTTAAAAGCGGAACAGATTGCGGAACGCTTCACCAATACGGTCAAAGAAGCTTTGGACCCAGTCGAGAATCTGTTGGAAGATATTGCCGCCTTCTTCGTTTGTCTCGGGCAGCTTGTCGATCGTTTTGGTTTCGATTTGTTTGCAGCCGTTTTTGCAATAGCGGTACGCTTGACCCTCGTGCTGTTCGGTCGGGTTGATCGACACGATCCATTCGCTCCACTCGTGACCGGTCGCGGCAACCGGAGCGGTATAGCTGTCGCCGCATACGGCGCAGGTGAAGGTTTCAACGCCGTCTTCGGTGCAGGTCGGTTTGGTTGTGACCACGCCGTCGTCAAAGGCGTGACCTTCCGCGTCCAGCGCCACAAAGGGCAATCCTTTCTCGTTGGCATAGGCTTCCACGCTGCCGCCGGCGTAGCCGTAAACGGTGCCACCGTTGATCGTGCGAAGCAAGTTAGGAGTGGCGCCTTCTTGCACCGGCGCAGGGTGTTCCTTTTCAACGATTATGGTATCCCGGTTCAGAAATACGCTCTGTTTCAGTTCATAGCACTGCAGTAAAGCACAATCGCCCACAAGCTCCACGTTGCGGCCGAAGACAACTTTTTTCAGATTGGAGGAGAGCCCAAACGCGCAGTCGCCGACATCTTTCACACTGTCCGGCAGCAGGACCTCTTCGAATCCGTCACAATCATAGAATGCGAGGGACCCGATGGTTTCCAGCGTATTGCCGAAATCAATGCTTTCAAAGCGGCAGAAGGCAAATGCGCTGCTGCCGATTTCAGTGATGCCATCGCCGATGACCAGGGCATGGACGTCCTCCCGGCCCATAAACGCAAACGCTTTGATTGCGCCCGCACCGAAAACGAACAGTGTGCCGTCTTCATAGAGCGCATAGTATGCGTGGTTCAGCCCTGTGCCGCAGTAACCGACCTCGACTGCCGTGCCGCGTGCCGGAATCGTCATGGATTCCGTGTGCGCCGGATTGTTTTTGCAAACAGCCGTCGCTGTGCCGGGTGCGGTCGCGGTCGAATTTTTGGTGATTGTCCATTCGTAATCGTGGTTGGTGGCAGGGATCGCTTCGGTTTTGGTGTGAAGCGCATTGATCTTGCAGGTATACTTCACTTCACCCGGCGTTGTACAGGTGGGTACGGTTATGGTGCGGCCCTTGTCCCATTCGCAGTCTCTGCCCTCATGCGAAGGGTTGCTGGGATCTTCCGCCGCAAACGACACCGTGCCGAGCGGCAGCAGCATCAGCAGCATCAGCAGCGCCAGCAGCGTACACAGCAAAAGGCTGACGGGTGTTCTTGTTTTCTTCATAAGGATCTTCCTTTCACATAAATCATTGGTTTTTTCCTGCTTTCAGCATACCATAAGCGCCGCATTTTGCAAGCGAAAAGGAGCAGACGATGCTTTGCGGGGAATGAATGATACTTTTGCGCAAAAAAAGCCTGCCCCGAAGGGCAGGCAAACCATGTTGACAATCAGGAAAACAACTGTTTCCAAAAATCCAAGATCATGCGGAAGAAGCTGACGATCCGCGCCCAAAAGTCTGCAAATCCCGAACGGTTGCCGCCGCTGTTGCCGGAATTGCCGCCGGCGGGCGCCGGATCGGACGGCTGCGGCGTTTTCCACTGCGCAAAAAGGACGGTCGTCTTTTGGGTCAGCGGAACCTTGTCGCCCGGCTGATAGGCCGTACCTGTACCGTCCGCCTTTGTGTTCCAACCGTAAAAGCTTTTCCCGTCGGGCGCAGTCATGTATGCGCCGGGGAGCTGATGGGAAAGCGCCGTCACACGGCCGCCCACAAACGCGATTTCCCGGTTGAACACATGTCCCGCGCCGCCGTTTGCGTCGTAATACAGCATCGCGAGATCGCCGCGAAACGCGCGGTTGAGGATGCCCAGCCGGTTGTGGACAAAGGCGCTCACCGTAGCGAAATAGCTGTCAGCGGCAGACGAGGCGGACGCGAGCGGCGACGCGGCGTTCGCATACATCCAGCGCACAAGATCCATTTGCCGCGACGCGGTGTTTTCCGCGTACAGATTTGCAAACAGCGCGTCGATCTGCTGCGGCGCGGCGCCGAACAAGGTGTTTTTCCAGGCCTCCGCAGCGGCAAGGCGGAAATCCTCATGCCGGAAAAGCAGCGACAGCAGCGTTTCCGTGTCGGTTGTATCGCCGTGATTGTAGCAGTAGGAAAACGAGTTGGAACACCAGCCGTCCGGATTGCTCAGATCGCAGGCGCAGCGGGATTCGGGGGTATAAAAGCCCCGGTCAAAATCCCACACAGGCGCCGCAACAAGCTGATCGGACGCAGCGTCTTTATACAGGTAAAAACTGGAAAGCGCCGTGTCGAGCGGCTTTTGCAGTTCCATAAACAGATAGGTCTTCGCCAGCGTTTCCATATCGAAATATTCGCTGTAGTGTTTGCCGCGGCTGTTATACCCCGTTTTGCTGTAAATCGCTTCTTCGGCTTCGTTGTAAAGGCCGGCGATATATCGGACTTGTGCTTCGCCGGCATATTCGGGCGATTTGACAACCACCCATTGTCCGCGGTTTGAAACGAAACCGCTGACCTCTTCGTCATACCGGACGCCGAAATCCAGCTCCAGCAGATAGCCGCCGGACAAATCGGCAGGATTGTTCGGGAGATTGACCCACTTCATGCTGCCCTTTACCTCGTGGTTTTGCACCGTGCCGTTCGGCCCTGTGCCGCCGCGCGGCAGCGTTTCGATCTCCACGCCGGGATTCGCGGTTTCGTTCAGCTTATCCAGATCGGTGATCTCCACCCGGTTGTCCCCGACCTCCACGCTTTCGCAGACTGTGAAATTACCGTAGTATTCGCCGTTGAGATACAGATCCGCATTGCGGCATTCGCTGGTATAGGGAATGTCCAGCATCCGGCCAAGCGTGAGTCCGGCGGGCGTTTTGATATCGGTGTTGTCCTTGTAATTGGCAAGCAGACTCCATTTTTTGGCTTTGGGCATCCCGAGCAACGCGGTCTTTTTGTCAAATTTGATGTTGAACGGTTTCTTGGGACATTCGATCCAGGTGGAGTTTCCGCGGCCTTTGATGGATTTCAGTTCACTGTCCAGCGTCAGCGCGCCGTCTTCATACACACGGATAACCGCGGACTCTTTGTTTTCCTTGTTTTGCAGCAGATAATCGAGAGAGCCGGACGCCGTTTCAATGAAAATCGAAGGCAGCGACGCCGACTGCATGACCGTCAGCGGATAGGTCTGTCCGCCGCAGGAAAGCGTATGGCTCCCCGGCGTAAAGCTTTCGGCAAAACCGCCGGACGCGACGGGTACGTTGTCGATCCGGACGGTGTCGGAAGCGCTGTAATAGACCTTCGCGGCCGCCAAAGCGGTATCCGCAGGCAAAAACAGAAACCGGTTGCCGCCGGAAGCGAACCAGCGAACGGTATCGACGGACGCTTCCGCGCCGCCGTAGGGGTTGATTTTCAGCGTTTCGATTCCGCCGCCTGCCGCAAACGCAGGGACGGCGCAGTTCACCAAAAGCAGCAGTGCAAGAAAGAAAGCAATCCTCTTTTTCATAAAGAATCCTCCTCTGTTTTGATTGCGATTTCCTGCTTTCAGCATAACACAAGCGCCGCATTTTGCAAGCGAAAAGGAGCAGACGGTGCTTTGCGGGGAACGAATGATACTTTCAAATGCAAAAACGCCCGCCCCGAAGGGCAGGCGTTGTGTTGGGTAAAGTTTATCTTCTTTTGCCGAACAGGCGGCGGAAGAAGCTCAGAATGGTGGCGATCGCCGAGCGGAGCGGGCCGACGATGTGCTTTTGGAACCAGTTTTCGTTCTCCTCCGACTGTTCCGGTTCGTCCGTCGTGGGCGCGTGGTACTGCTTCACACAGTTCTTCAACGCTTTGTAGTCATCATTGAACGCATCTGCGTTCCCGAGCGTTAGACCCAGCGGCAAAATCACGGTGCCGCTGTCCGTGGCGCCGTCTTCTCCCGGCAGATCGGTATACTCAAACATATAAACAAATTGATCGCCGCCGGGATTGTAGGAGAACACGACGTGCTGTTCGATCTGTGCGCGGGCCTCGGCCTTTTCCTCGTCAGTCTTGCCGCGGCCGATCGCGTCCATAAACGCGTCCATATCCAGATACCAGTCGCCGTCGTTGAGACCTTTGTCGCCATAGGGCAGCGCGATCCACTTGACACCCGCCTCGCGCAGGGCAAGCGCAAGGACGTCACGCGACGGATACCACGTGATCTGTTTGCCGGCG
>CACWJV010000181.1 GCA_902761265.1 Oscillospiraceae bacterium
TCCATTTTAACGGATTTTTACCAAATATGCTCTACTTTTTTATTCTTTTTTCTCTCGTAGGCTCTTTGGTTACCCCAACATTTATTATAGAGCCTGTTTTTATGATCGTCCGTTCTTCCGGCCCTCTTGCCCTCTTGCCATCTTGCTATCTTGTCATCTCAATTCGATCTCCACATCAAACGTCTTTGACCAGTTCGACAGAAAATAGTTGCGGCCCTTGAATTCCACCTTGTCACTGAATACATACATCACAATCCCTTCGCCCAGCACGCTGGTGCCGCCCTCGAGGAACGTACCGTATTCATAGCAGGGAAGGTTGATGCTTGTGATATGCGCGCCCACCTGCTCGATCGTGGCAAAACCTTCGGGATCGGTCGTCGCGTCGAGTGTCAGTGGATGGTGCCGGTGGCCGCTGATGAGGAAAATGTTTTCATATTGATCGAGGATGCTTTGCATACGCGTGCTGATTTCGTTCGATTCAAACCCTTCGCCGTGCTCGTTGTTGCCGACAGCGTGGGTGTAGTTGAGCGGCTGATGGTTGACCACGAAGATCGGCTTGCCCGGGTGGGTTTCGGCGGCTGCTTTGAGCGCGGTTTCCAGCCAGTCGAGCTGTGCGTCGGAGATCGTGGCGCCGGTGGTGTCGGCTTCGGAGCCGAGCACCAGAAACGGATAGCCGCCGATGTCGCGCGACGCATAGACCTCGCTGAAATCGGTGCCCATGATGGCGTTGCTGTATTGCAGATAGGTCGCCCTGGCTTCATCGTACGAGCGCTCGCCGCCGTCATAGGACGCCCAGGAGTCGTGGTTGCCCATGGCGAGCACGACGTCGTTTACCCGGAGGTTTTTGTCAAGAATTTCTTGAAACGCGCCCCAGTTGGCGGCGTTGCCGTTGTCGGTACAGTCGCCGGCGACCAGCAGCACGTCGGGCTTTACATGGCGCGACACATCGCGCACGCCGGGGCGGAACACCATTTTGCGATAGAACACATCGCCCACATGCGTGTCGCTCATGAAGGCGACGGTCAGTTTTACGTCAGGATCTTTTTTAATAAAAAAGTTGTTGCCGAAGCTCAGCGACGTGAGGGCGAGGATGATTGCTGTGAAAAACGCGCCGGCCTTTTTGAGAATCTCGCGGAATGTTTCCATCTTGTACAACCTCCGTTTTGCTTCCAACTATAGTTGTATTATAGCAAGAGGGAAAGAGAAAAGTCAAGAGAGGAATGAAGGGATCTCTTAATTCCTTGGTCCCTTAGTCCCTGGTCGCCGGTCCCTTGCCCCCTTTCTTCCACATTTTCTAATATTTTTCTCCCGTTATCTCTTTACATTGTACACGATTCGTGTTACAATACTATAGTTAATATCGGTCAATACGGGCTTTTATTAACAGGCAAGTGTTTTGATTCGTTTATTCATTTGCAAACATATAAAAGGAGGACAATCCAAATGGCAAGAAAAATGAAGACCATGGACGGTAACAACGCTGCCGCGTACGTATCCTATGCGTTTACGGAAGTCGCCGGTATCTACCCGATCACCCCGTCCAGCCCGATGGCAGACTACGTTGACCAGTGGTCCGCACAGGGTATGAAAAACATCTTCGGCACAACTGTGAAGGTTTCCGAAATGCAATCGGAAGCCGGCGCGGCAGGTACGGTGCACGGCTCGCTGGCAGCGGGTGCGCTCACCACAACCTACACCGCTTCCCAGGGCTTGCTGCTGATGATCCCGAACATGTATAAAATCGCCGGTGAGCTGCTCCCGTCGGTGTTCCACGTGTCCGCGCGCTGCGTCGCGTCCCACGCGCTGAACATCTTCGGCGACCACTCCGACGTTTATGCCTGCCGTCAGACGGGCTTCGCCATGCTCGCTGAAACCAACCCGCAGGAGGTTATGGATCTCGGCGCTGTGGCGCATCTGGCCACCATCAAGGGCCGTGTGCCGTTCATCAACTTCTTCGACGGCTTCCGCACCTCCCACGAGCTGCAGAAGATCGAAATCTGGGACTATGAAGATCTTAAGGAAATGTGCGATATGGACGCTGTGGAAGCCTTCCGCAAGCGCGCGCTGAACCCGGAACGCCCGGTCATGCGCGGTTCGCACGAAAACGGCGACATCTTCTTCCAGCACAGAGAAGCCTGCAACAAGTACTATGACGCGATGCCGGCCATCGTGGAAGAATACATGGGCAAGGTCAACCAGAAGCTCGGCACGAACTATCAACTCTTCAACTACTACGGCGCACCCGACGCCGAAAAGATCATCGTTGCGATGGGCTCCATCTGCGACGTGGCGGAAGAAGTCATCGACTATCTGACCGCGAAGGGCGAAAAAGTCGGTCTTGTCAAAGTCCGTTTGTACCGTCCGTTCTCTGCAAAGCATCTGGCTGCCGCGATCCCCGCAACCGTGAAAAAGATCGCTGTGCTCGACCGCACCAAGGAGCCGGGCTCTTTGGGTGAACCGCTCTATCTCGACGTTGTCGCCGCGCTCGAAGAAGCCGGCCGCACCGGTATCGAAATCATCGGCGGCCGCTACGGTCTGGGTTCCAAGGACACCCCGCCGGCCAGCGTGTTTGCGGTGTATGACGAGCTGAACAAAGCCGAAATGAAAAAGCATTTCACCATCGGCATCAACGACGACGTGACCCATCTTTCCCTCGAAGAGAAAGAAGCGCCGAACACCGCTGCTGCGGGCACCATCGAGTGCAAGTTCTGGGGTCTCGGCGGCGACGGCACCGTCGGCGCCAACAAGGACTCCATCAAGATCATCGGCGACCATACCGACAAATACGTCCAGGCCTACTTCCAGTATGACTCCAAGAAGACCGGCGGTGTGACGATCTCCCACCTGCGTTTCGGCGATGCGCCGATCAAGAGCCCCTATTACATCAACAAAGCGGACTTCGTGGCCTGCCACAACCCGTCCTATGTGGAAAAGGGCTACAAGATGGTCAACGACGTCAAACCCGGCGGCGTGTTCCTGATCAACTGCCAGTGGAGCCCGGAAGAGCTCGCTGAAAAGCTCAACGGCGAAGCCAAGCGCATCATCGCCAAGAACAACATCCAGCTCTATACCGTGAACGCGATCGACATCGCCGCGAAGATCGGCTTGGGCAAGCGCACCAACACCGTGCTGCAGTCCGCGTTCTTCTCGCTTTCGAAGGTTCTTCCCGAAGAGGAAGCCATCGGCTATATGAAAGAAAAAGCCCAGAAGTTCATGAAGAAGGGCAAAGAGATCGTTGAAATGAACGAAAAAGCGATCGACGCCGGCGCAACTGCCTATGTCAAGATCGACGTGCCCGCCGACTGGGCGAACGCCGAAGACGGCGCTGCCGCCGCCAAGAGCGAAGGCGCTGAAAAGCTGGTCAAGATGGTCGACTCCATCATGAAGCCGGTCGGTCTGATGAACGGCGATTCGCTGCCCGTTTCCGCGTTTGAAGATCACGCCGACGGTACCTTCGAACAGGGCGCTTCCGCCTACGAAAAGCGCGGCGTTGCCGTGATGGTTCCGGCCTGGAACGCAGCCACCTGCGCCCAGTGCAACCAGTGCGCCTATGTCTGCCCGCACGCGACGATCCGTCCGTACTGCCTGACAGAAGAAGAAGCTGCCAATGCACCCGAAAACGCTATCCTCGTCGACAAGAAAGCCGGCAAGGGCAAGGGCAAGTATAAATACACCCTCGCGGTCTCGCCGTTCGACTGCATGGGCTGCGGCGTTTGCGTCGGCGTTTGCCCGACCAAGTCGCTCACCATGGTCTCCAGAGAAAGCCAGGACGACCTGCAGCCGGTCTTCGACTATATGGTCAAGAACGTCACCGTCAAGGACGACGTTGCCGACAACACAGTGATCGGCTCCCAGTACAAGACGCCGCTGCTTGAGTTCTCGGGCTCCTGCGCAGGCTGCGCCGAAACCGCGTATGCCCGCTTGATTACCCAGCTCTTCGGCGACCGCATGTACATCTCCAACGCGACCGGTTGTTCCTCCATCTGGGGCGGCCCGGCTGCAACCTCTCCCTACACCGTCAACGCACAGGGCCACGGTCCCGCATGGGCAAACTCCCTGTTTGAAGACAACGCAGAGCACGGCTTCGGCATGATGCTCGGCCAAAACGCGATCCGCAACGCGCTCGTTGCCAAGACCCAGGAACTCATCGCTCTCGGCTGGACCCAGCAGGCGATTAAGGACACCGGCAAGGCATGGCTCGACACCTTGACAAGCGGCGACGCCAACAAGGCTGCTGCTGCCGCCTATGTGGCTGCGCTCGAAGAAAACATTGAACCGGGCTGCGACTGCAAAGCCTGCACGCTCGCCGGCGACATTCTCAAGCACAGCGAATACCTCGCCAAGAAGTCCGTCTGGATCTTCGGCGGCGACGGCTGGGCCTATGATATCGGCTTCGGCGGTGTGGACCACGTCCTTGCTTCCGGCGAAGACGTCAACATCATGGTCTTCGACACCGAAGTATACTCCAACACCGGCGGTCAGTGCGGCAGCCGGTAAGGCGATTGCCAAGAAGAGCCTTGCAGAGATCGCTATGAGCTACGGCTACGTCTATGTGGCACAGATCGCGATGGGCGCCAATATGAACCAGACGATCAAAGCCATTGCGGAAGCCGAAGCCTATCCGGGTCCGTCGATCGTGATCGCCTATGCGCCGTGCGAAATGCACTCCATCAAGGGCGGCATGGTCAACTGCCAGAACGAGATGAAGAAGGCTGTGGAATGCGGCTACTGGAACCTGTTCCGCTTCAACCCGGCGCTCAAGGCCGAAGGCAAGAATCCGTTCTCGCTCGACAGTAAGCCCGGCGTGAAGGAAGACTACCGCGCCTTCCTGATGAACGAAGCGCGTTACTCCGCGCTGACCCGCTCCTTCCCCGACAGAGCCGAAAAGCTCTTCACGGAAGCGGAAGACAAGAGCGTGGAGCGCTACAACCACCTGCTTCGCCTCAAGGATCTGTACGCACCCGCGGAATAATCCGACAACAAAAAATGCCGTCCGAAAGGGCGGCTTTTTTGTTGGGACAGTGCCAAGGGCCAAGGGCCGAGGGACGGCGGAAAGATTGCAAGAAGGCAAGATGGCAAGAACGCAAGATGTGTAGCGCCGATCAGTGATCGGCTAAACTGCCGCACCGTCCGCGCCCAGTCGATCGACCCCTTCCGTCAGCCCTTTGGGCTGACACCTTCCCCGCTGCGACGGAACGGCGCAGCTTCATGGGGAAGGTTGCGGGTCTCCGGTGGAGACCTCTCAGCCGCAGGCTGAGAAGCAACGACCGAGCCGGCAGGCGAGAAGGCACGCGCCCACACGATTTTCGGTAAAGCAGAAGTGTCTAAAGCGCGTGACGGAAGAGGTTAGAAGCTGCAAAATCAACAAATCGCGAATGGCAAACGTGCCACCTCTCCCATCATCGCGCCTGCAGCACTTCTCATTTACCGCAAAGCTTTGGGGCGCAATGCCTGAGGCGGCTATTGTGCCACGCCATCCGCGCCAAGTCGGCTGCTAGCCGACGACTACGGGTGCTGTGTAGCGGCGGCCCCGCGGGCCGCTAGGGATCCTTTACCGTTTTTACCAGTCGCCCACGGGGCGACCGCTACAGTTCGCAGTCGCCGCCAATCTGGCGGCTTTTTCTCACAACCGCTTGCTTTTTTTGCCGGAATATGGTACAGTATGCTTGCGACATGAAAATTGAATATCGGCGTACCGGGATATAGCTATCCCTATATTTGTAGTGGGTAAAGTATTTCAAAAAATGCTTTCTCAACCTCCACTATGAATATAGGGCTATGGAGATATTCAATTTTTGTGTCGCAGCAAAAAAGAGATTGCATTTTTGGCGTCTCGTTTTTGCGGGGCGCTTTTTTATTTTAAATTTGCAATTCTGAAGTTCGTTCCCGAATTCGGGCATTTCGTTCCGAATGGGTTGAAAAATGAACTTTTGAAGCTTATAATTTTTAAAAAAAGAAACGGAGGACAAATCAGATGAAACACACAAAAAAGCTGTTTGCCGTTCTGCTCTCTGCGCTCATGCTTTTGAGCTGCGTTCCCTTTGCAGCAAGCGCGGAAGGCGAACCGGCCACGCCGACGGAGCCAACGGACTGGATCGAGATCTATACCTATGAAGACCTCGACGACGTGCGCTACGACCTGACGGCAAACTACAAGCTCATGAACGACATTGACATGACCGAGTGGGTCAAGCCCGGCGGCGACTACGACTACTACGGGCAGGGCTGGAACCCCATCGGCAGCAAAAATATTTATGCCGATGACGCATTCACCGGCATCTTTGACGGCAACGGCCACACCATTTCTGGCATGCGGATGAATGTGACGAAGTTCCCGTCGGGGACGGGCAACATCGTTTACTTCGGTCTGTTTGCACGTGTCAGCGGCACTGTGCGGAACCTGACCGTGGCGGGCAGCATTACAGTAGATGATAGAAACTTTGGCAGTTACTATAACTATGCCGGCGGTATCGCGGCATTTTTGAATGAAACCGGTTTGATCGAAAACTGCACGAACCGGGTGAAACTGAATGTATCCGGGAAATGTCACCAATATGTCGGCGGTGTCGTCGGTTGTGGATACGGCACAGTGAAAAACTGCAGAAATATTGCTTCGGTTTATGCGTATGCTTCTTCTTCTTATTATTCTTATGCTGCCGGAATTCTTGGCATCGGGAGTACTGATGCGCCACATCCCGGCAATACAACTTCGACCCTTAAAGCAAAGGTATACAACTGCGTGAACTCCGGGGACGTCACGGCAAAAGGGGGGTTATACGAGTACGCTGTTGCTTCCGGCATTGCAAACTATGTGAAGGAAGTGCACAACTGCTATAATGTTGCAACGATCAAAACAGAGCAGTCTAACACGGGCAGCAGTAATTACACCGCCTTTAACAACGGCATTGCGCACAATTCTTATGTTTATAACTGCTACAATATCGGTTCCGTGCCGAAGTGCGGAACATACAGCAACAACTATAACTACGCCATCACTGGTTATGGTTCCACCAACTGCTTCTACCTGAAAGGCAGCGGCATCACCTCCACCGGCGCGGTGGAAAAAACGGACGCCCAGCTCAAGCGTCAGATCCAGTTCACCGGCTGGGACTTCGAAAACGTCTGGACGATGGAAGGTCGCGACGACTATTTCTATCCCGAGCTGCGCGACGTGGCGCTGCTGACGCCGGACGATCTCAAAACGCCGATCACCGGCGCAATCAAGCTGGACGGCGAAGCAGCCGCCGATGCGGTGCTCACCGTGAATACCGCGGAGCTTTTACCGGCAAACGCAACCGTCAGCTATAGCTGGAAGATCGACGACGCTGTGGTCAGCACCGCCAAAACCTACACCGTCAAAACCGAAGACCTCGGTAAAACGCTGGTCCTCACCGTCACCGGCACGGGCAACTACAAAGGCGAACTGACCTTGACCCGCGTTCTCGGCGAAGCGCACCAGCACACCGAGGAAATCATTCCCGGCACACTTGCCACCTGCACCCAAAGCGGTCTGACCGACGGCAAAAAGTGCAGCGAATGCGGCGAGATCCTTGTGCCGCAGGAAGTGATCCCCGCCAAGGGTCACACCGAAGTGGTGTCGCCCGCTGTGCCGGCCACCTGTCTGGAAGCA
>CACWJV010000182.1 GCA_902761265.1 Oscillospiraceae bacterium
CGCATGCTGTTGACTGTCGACTGTTGACTGTCAACTGTTTATGCAATAAACGTATCCTTCTTCGCCGCTTTGCCGACGAGCAAAAACGACACGAGGAACATCACAGCCACAAAGCCGATGAAATACCAGTTTCCGTCCGTTTGCTCCATCGACGCGATATAGTCATACGCGCCATGCAGCAGCGCCGGGAACACCACGGCCAGCACGCGGCAGGCCTTGGACACGCCTTTGACGCCGGCGTTGGCATACTTTTTCGCCGCGCCGTAAAACACGCCCATAAACACCCCAAAGCACGCGTGGCCGGGGATGGCGGTAACGGCACGCACCAGCGCGGTGGAAAACCCGTAGTTCATCACATAGCTGATGTTTTCCCACAGTGCGAAGCCCAGCGACACAAACACGGCATAGACCACGCCGTCATACTGGCAGTTGAACTCCGGCGTGCGCCAGGAGCTTCGCCGCAGCAGCAGATACTTTGAGCTTTCCTCCGCAATCGCAACGATCACAAAATAGAGGATCGCGTTATACAGCACCGTGTTCGGTTCCACCAGCCGGTTGAGGATCGCGCTGCCGATCCGTTCCTCCAACAGCGCCAAAAGCGACGAGAGAATGCCGGCTTTGACAAGCTGCCACAACAGGCGCGGACTTTCCGCTTCCAGCCGGTCGGAGCGGTAGACGCGGACCATCAAAAACACCGCCGGAATCACCGCCGCGGCGATCAGGATAAAGTTGTAGGTGATCAGGGGTTTCATCAAAAAGTAAAACATGTTGTCTCCTTTCAATCGTCGGGCAGGCGGCCGTAGTCGTTCCAATTGCCGTAAAGTCTGCCTTGTTTGGTTTCGTCCAATAAATGCTGCAGCGCCCGGTTGAACTGCGCCGGGTCGCGGCGCTTGTAAAACGCAATGTTATACGCCCGCACGCGCTGATAGAGCGGCGGCAACGCGCGAAACGCCGTCCACAGCCGGGCGTCCTTGAGCGCGCGAACGATTGCGGGGTCGATTTTGAAGCTGCGTTTGCCCATCGGCGGCAGCACGGCGCGGCCCGCGTCGGTCATCAGACCGAGCGTTTCCAGCCGGCGCACACGCGCTTTGTTCAGCTCCGTCCAGGGGCTGCCTTTTTTGCGCGGCGAAAACCGCTGCATCACACGGCCGTCGATTTTACGCACGGTGGAATCGATCCAGCCGAAGCACAGCGCCTCCTCCACCGCGTCGAGATAGTAAAACCCGCCGTCGTTCTGCGGTTTGCCGCGCCTGACGTAAACATAGCATGCGCGCGCGGTCGCGGCATTGGTCTCGAGCCAGGCGCGAAACGCTGCGCGCGTGGTGATATTCGGTACAAAAGGCTCCATCGTCATCTCTTCAAGTCATCGTGTAGTTTTTGGCAAAGCGGCTTTCCCAGGTGTGTTCGATCCCCTGCCGCCACTGCATCGCTTTTTCGGTCAGCTCCTTTGTCAGCGCGGGCAGCGCGTCGGCAAGGTTTTCCGTTTCGCCCGGGTCGTCCTTCAGATTGGAAAGAAATACCGCGGCGCGCGGCGTTTCACCCTCCGCAAGCTGTCCGTTGAGCACAAGCTTGTAGTCGCCCCGGCGCACGGCGGTTTGCCCCTCCATCTCCCAAAACAGGTAGTCGTGCGTATGTGTTTCGCCGCCGAGCAGCATTTCGAGCAGACTGTCACCGTCGAGCGTATAATCGTCGGCCGAACCGCCGCACGCTTCGAGCACCGTCGGGAACAAATCGGTTGCAATATGCGGCGTGTCGATCACGCGGTGCGGCACTTTTTCGCCCCAGCAAAGGATCGCCGGGACGCGGATGCCGCCTTCAAACAGGCTGAACTTGTGTCCCGCGAAACCGCCGGTGGTGCCGCCGTAATAGGGGTCGGCGGTGCCGTCGAGCCAGTTGCGGCTTTCGCGCGACGGGCCGTTGTCGCTTTGGAAATAGACGATCGTGTCGTCGGTGAGCCCCTGCCGCTCCAGCTCCGCCATCAGTTCGCCCACGCCGTCGTCCACAGCGCTGAGCATCGCCGCCATGATCCGGCGGTCCCACGGAAGATCCGGAAAGCGGTCAAGGTATTTTTGCGGCGCGTGCATCGGATAGTGCGGCGCGTTGTAGGCGACAAAGAGAAAAAACGGATCGTCCCTGTGGCGGCGGATAAACGCGACGCCCTTTTGCGTGATCCGCTCGGTCATATACACGCCGTTGTCATACACTTCCCGTTCGTTTTCCCAAAGGTCGTGGGTCGGATTGCTGCCGCCGTCGGCCATCCCCCAGTAGAAGATGTGGGAATAATAATCGACGCAGCCGGCCAAAAAGCCCGAAAATTCGTCAAACCCGTTTTCGTTCGGGCGGCACTGCGGCCGAAGACCGAGGTGCCATTTGCCGGACAGACCGGTTTTGTAGCCGAGCTTTTTGAGCGCACAGGCGATCGTCGGCACCTCGCTCGTCAGTCCGCTGGCGCGCCGGTGGCCGGCCAGAATGGCGCGTACCCCGGCGTTGCCCGGATAGCGTCCGGTCAAAAGCGCCGCGCGCGAGGGCGAACAGACCGGCGACGCGCTGTACATCGACGAAAAGCGCACGCCCTTTGCGGCCAGCGCGTCGAGGTGCGGCGTTTTGAAATCCGCGGCGCCCATGCAGCTCAGATCACCGTAGCCCTGATCGTCGGTCAAAATAAAGATGACGTTCGGTTTGCGCATCGTGGTTCCTCCTTCGGTTCACGTTTCGCTTTTATTATACTGCATTCGCGGAAAATTACAAGGCGTTGCAGCATTGTTTTTCATTTCAGTCGACAGTCGGCAGTCAACAGTATAATCGCAAGAAGGCAAGAAACAAGATAGCAAGAATACAGCTCCCGTAGTGTCGAATCAAATGCTGCCGCAGGCAGCCGCCAAAACAGCCGTCCCCAGCGCACGCAGTGCGCGTTGGGGAAGGGCGCGGGTCGCCGGTGGCGACCTCTGCCGCAGGCAGAAGCGCCGACCGAGCCGGCAGGCGAGAAGGCGTGTCGCAGACACGATGCCGGAAGGGGCCGTGCGGCTGGGCGCGGACGGCGTGGGTGCTGCTTGGTTGACGCGGCGGATGAGGTCGGGTTCAAACCTCTTCAGTCACGCGCATTTTATGTTGTTCTTTTGCCATGGCGTCTGTTGGCGCGTGCCAGCTGTCTCGGCTCCCACCTCGGTCGGCGCTTCAAAAGGCTGCGCCTTTTGAGGTCTCCACCGGAGACCCGCGCCCCGCAAGCGGGGAAGCCTTTGTAGCGGTCGCCCCGCGGGCGACTGATTCGTAACGGTTGGGCTGCCGCTACACAAAGGTCGTAGTGGTCGAATACAATGCTGCCGCAGGCAGCCACCAAAACAGCCTTCCCCTTTGGGGAAGGTGGCATCGTGTCGCAGGCACGATGCCGGAAGGGGCCGTGCGGCTGGGCGCGGGCGGCGTGGGAGCTGTTTGGTTGACGCGGCGGATGAGGTCGGGTTTCCACCTCATCCGCCGTCGCGTTTTAACGTTGTTGTTACACCGGAAATACATGGCGCGACGGCACCTGTCTCGCCTGCCGGCTCGGTCGGCGCTTCAAAAGGCGTCGCCTTTTGAGGTCTCCACCGGAGACCCGCGCCCCGCCAGCGGGGAAGGCAAGGGAGTGGTCGGCGACTACTTGCATTTGTCCTCGCTTTCCTGTATAAGAAAAAGCAGACAACGAATCCGTCTGCGTGAAGGGAGCAAACATATATGAAAAAAGATCTTGGTGTGCTGCCCGCTGTCTACCCGATGCCGGTGCTGATGGTCGCCGCCTATGACAACAACGAAAAGGTCAACGTGATGAACGTCGCGTGGGGCCAGATCTGCGACGAGGACAAAATCATCCTGTTTATCGGCGAAGGCAAAAAGACGTGGCTCAATATCAAAGAGAGCAAAGCCTTCACCGTGTCCATCGCCGACAAAGCCCATATGGACGCCGCCGATTTCTTCGGCATCGCCTCGGGCAACAAAATCGACGACAAATTTGAACGGACCGGCTATCACGCCGCCGCGAGCGACAAGGTGCACGCCCCGGTGATCGACGAGTTTCCGGTCGCCATGGAGTGCGAGCTGCTTGAATTTCTCCACACCGACTACGTCGCCGGCATCGTCGGCAAAATCGTAGGCGTCAAAGCCGAAGAGGCGGTGCTCGACGAAAAAGGCAAAATCGACCCCGAAAGAATGCAGGCGCTGATCTTTGACCAGTTCCGGCACGGCTACTATGTGACCGGCGAACAGGTCGGCAAAGCGTGGAACGCCGGCGCGGCGCTGATGAAAGGCGAATGAGGCTGCTTCGCTGCAGTTATGATTGCTTCGCAAGTGATGAGACTGCTGCGCAGCCGTTTAGATGCTGCTTTGCAACAGTGATGGAGTGATAAAAACGATCGGCAGCCGCAGGCGCCGATCTCATCACTGCGGCAACGCCGCATCTAAACTGTAAACTGTAAACTGAAAAAAGCACTGCACTGCCAGCGCAGTGCTGATGAAAGGCGAATAAGGCTGCTTCGCTGCAGTTATGACTGCTTCGCAAGTGATGAGACTGCTGCGCGCCGTTTAGATGCTGCTTCGCAACAGTGATGGAGTGATAAAAACGATCGGCAGCCGCAGGCGCCGATCTCATCACTGCGGCGCAGCGTAACGCATAACGATAAACTGTAATCCGAAAACGCGGCGTTTACTGATTCTTAGCGGCGAGGTCTTGTTTGGTCTTTGGACAAACAACGTGCTTTGGAAAAACAAGGCGGAAAGCTGACCGGGCACACACAGCAAAACAGCACACCGGCGAGCAGATACTGCCGGTGTGCTGTTTGTCATTCGGGACGTCTGTGCGCCGGATGTGCGTTTACTCCGTACACGCAAAGCTTCTCGCCGCGTCAAGATTCGTCACAAACGTCGCCGTGTATTTGCCGTCATCGCCGATACCGAAGTCCCAGCCGGTGATGTCGAGCCGCGTCTTGTCGCCGTTTTCGGAAACGGCGTAAACGGTGGGCGGTTGCTTCGACGAAAGCCCGGCCAGCTTGACGGCGGTGTTGTTTGCGCCGCCGGTAAGTTTGAACACGGCTTCGCCGCCGTCAAGAACGACGGTTGGCACATACGTGTCGGCAACGACCGTGCCCTTTGCCGCATTGACAGTCAGCGGTTCGATCGCGCTGTCAAGCCGAACATTCTCCGCGTGGGAGACGTCCGGATCCATATTGTCGCCGAACGGGAGCAATATCAGGTCGATCACGATCCTGTCTCCCTTATTGAAGGTGACTTTTTTGTAATCCGCGGTGAGCCTACCGATATTCAATGCGCCGTCGAAGATGTTTCTGAAGAGCAGCGGAAGCGCTTTCGTTTTGCCGCCAGAGATTAAGGAGGCATTGCGGACGATCAGGGCGAAATTGCAGCCGAAGATCGGCGCTCCCTGCGCCGCAACGCTCTCCGGCGTCGTTTCAAGGTAGCCCATCATCGGGTTCTTGCCTTCCAGCTTATAATAGACTTCACTGCCGGGAGCGCCCGCGTCCGTGATCACCGTTTTTTCACCCTCGCCGGTGTAAAAGGCGCTTTTATAGAGCACAACGCCGCGGCTGTTGAAATAGAACAAATCAAAATCTTGCCGGAAATTTTTATAGGTCGTTCGCTTGGTGAACTCGACATCGAGGGTCATATAGGTCCTGTTTTCATCGGTCTGGGGCATCTCCAGGTGGCGCAGACTGTATTTGAAGCAGCCGAGATCGTCGGTGTAATAATTGGTTACGTCCGCGTAGGTCGGACCTGTCGAGCTGACAACCGATCCACTGTAGGTGTTGAAGTACTCTCCCCGGTCGTTCCTGTGCGCCATAAATTTGAGGATACCCGTGGAGTTGTGCTGCGGCTCGTGCCCCCAGAAGGGCGCGCTCATCGTGCGGAAATCCGGCAGCAGCATACCGTCCTTCACGTCCGACATATACTGCATAGAGATGCAGTTCGTCTCGGTCACGCCGGTGGAGAGGTGATAATAGGGCGTATGATACTCGATGGAGGAGATCTGCTTGAGCGGGAAATCCCCCCAGTTCTGATACAGATGCACTGCGGTCATGCGCTCTTCGGCGCCGGCCTTCGCCATCACCGGGAAGATCATATCCGAATACTGCCGATCCGGCGCGGAATAGATCCACTCGCCGCCGTCGCCCTGGAAATTCTTGCAGACCTGCGTGTCCATGGCAAGCTGTCTGCCGTTGGCGTCCAGCACAACACCGCATTCCAGACCGCCCGAGACGAGGCAGGCAGCGTCCACGAATATCGCGCGGTCGTCCCCGTCGTTTTTCACAGTGAACGGCGCGGTGAACCGAAGGGAAGGATCGGCAAACGCCTCGTTGAAGCCCGTGCCGTTCATGGTGATCTCATACAGACCGCGCAGAGGATTATACCCCACAAAAGCAGCGCCGGAAGCGTTATCGGCGACCGTTACCGCAAGCGGATGCGTTTCCTCATACGCCGCTTTTTTCACGCCCTCGAAGGCATGCGTTTCGTCCGTATACAGGCGCATGCCGAAGGTGACTTCGTTGAGGTCGAAGCCGCCCTCCTCTTTATAATCGTTGAGCCCTGCGCCGGGGGTGTA